>NZ_JCACHA010000760.1:0-10134 GCF_059503625.1 Skermanella sp. | reverse complement strand
GAACAGCAGCAGGTCGGCCAGCCAGGACCGCTTGCCCTTGTCCAGCGCTTCCAGACCCAGTTTCATGCCGTATTCGTAAAGGCGGCGCTTGAGCGGCGAGGCATCCATGATGCGGGCGCGGACATCGGCGGCGATCTGTTCCCAGACGCGCGGAGCGAACAGCACGAAAGTCGGCCCGACTTCGCGGAAGTCGCTCATCATCGTCTCGGTTTCCTCGACGAAGTTGACGGTCATCCGGCTCAGCAGCGCCTTGCCCAGCACATAGACCTGCTCCATGATCCAGGGCAGCGGCAATACGGAGACGTATTCGTCGCGCGGTCCCTTGGGATCGACGCCGAGATAGCTGGCGCAGTGACGGATGACCCGGCCAGCGGGGAGCATCGCCAGCTTAGGGTTGGCCGTCGTGCCCGATGTCGTGCACAGGACGGCCACGTCCTCGCCCTTCGTCGCTGCGACCAGCTCGTCGTAGAGGGCAGGGTATTCGGAGGCGACGGCGTCGCCGTGATGCATCAGCTCGGTCACGGAGATCAGGCGCGGGTCCGTGTGCTTCCGCATGCCGCGCGGGTCGCTGTAGACGATCAGCTTGACGGTGCCGATGCGGTCGCCCAGCGCCAGCAGCTTGTCGACCTGCTCCTCGTCCTCCGCGAAGACCGCGCGGGCGCCGCTATAGGTGATGAGGAACGCCAGTTCCTCGTCCAGGGCGTCGCGGTACATGCCCAGGCTCATGGCGCCGACCGCATGGGCGGCGATCTCGCCGCAGACCCAGTCCGGCCGATTGTCGCCGATCAGGGCGACGACGGCGCCTCGGCCGATCCCGAAATGGTGAAGTCCCAGAGCGAAGGCCTTGACGCGCGTCTGGTATTCCCGCCAGTTCAGGCAGTGCCAGATGCCCAGGTCCTTGACGCGGAGCGCCACCTCGTCCGGATGGTTGCGGGCGTGAAGCTGAAGCAGCTTCGGGAAGGTGTCGAACAACGCCAGGTCGGGCAGCGACAGGTCGGGCAGCGACAGGTCGGGCAAATCGTTGACGGTTCCGGCACCCATCACGCCACCTTTCCGGCGGGAGCGGGGACGGTGACGTCTTCTTCATCGCTCAGCACGTCGTCGGCCTCGCCCAGATAGGCGCGCTTGACGTGGGCGTTCGCCAAAACTTCCTCGGGATAGCCCTCGGCGATCTTCTTGCCGAAGTCCAGCACCATGATCCGGTGGGAGATGTCCATGACCACGCCCATGTCGTGCTCGATCATCACGACGGTCATGCCGTATTCCTCGTTCAGGTCCACGATGTAGCGGGCCATGTCCTCCTTCTCTTCGAGGTTCATGCCGGCCATCGGTTCGTCCAGCAGGATCAGGTCCGGCTTCAGCGCCATGGCGCGAGCCAGCTCCACCCGTTTGCGGAGGCCGTAGGACAGCGTGCCGGCGATCGATTTGCGGACATGCTGGATGTCGAGGAAGTCGATGATCTCCTCGATCTCGCGCCGGTGCGCCAGCTCTTCGGTGCGCGCGCCGGTGAACCAGTAGAGGGCGCCGGTCAGGAAATTGTTCTTCAGGAGGTGGTGGCGGCCGACCATGATGTTGTCGAGCACGGTCATGTGCCCGAACAGCGCCAGATTCTGGAAGGTTCTTCCGATGCCGATTTCCGCCCGGTTGTTGGGCGTCATGCCCGTCACGTCCTGGCCCTTGAAGAATATCTGGCCTTCGGTCGGGGTGTAGCGGCCGGAAATGCAATTGACCATCGAAGTCTTGCCGGCGCCGTTGGGGCCGATGATCGAGAACAGCTCGCCCTTGTCGATGCTGAAGCTCACATCGGTCAGCGCTCGCACGCCGCCGAACCTCAGCGATACATGCCGGGCTTCAAAAATGGGCGTATCGGCCTTCACCGTGCGTCCTCCCTGAACCATTATTATTGGTCATACCATTTGAGCGGTATGTCCCTTGCGCCTCATCGTGCGTGCCCAATCCTTAAATACAAGGCGAATGGGCTGCAACAGATTTCGGCGTTTTAGAAAACAATCGTTTGTAAAATTCCTGTCGGGTGCCGTGTTACCCCGCATTGGGAAGTTCCGGCATACAGGTGTATCGCTTCGGCACCGGTAGTGCATCGAGGTTAGGGCCGAATCGGCACCTGACCAAAGGTATAGAATGCGCAGTGCCAAGAACGGCAATATATGCCAAAAGTATTATAAAAGTGAGTAAAACTCCCTCTTGCACAGTCTATGGTGCGCTGCGGTAAGCGACACTGCGCGATAGGTAGAAAAGCTCTCGAAAAGTTCTCGCGCTGTCGCGAAACCTTTGAAAATACTTCTCCTTGGTATGACCACTTGCATCATGCTGGTGTTTGCCTACATGCCAATTCTGCGCTACACCACGACTCTACAAAAAAGGTTTCGGTCACTTCGCGATCCAAACCTCCGCTGGTTGCTGATGCAATGGAGGAGTTCCTGTGACAACGTTCACCGGTCATGACACGCTCAAGGCTCGCCGCACCCTCGAAGTGGGTGGCAAGTCCTATGATTACTTCAGCCTGAAGGCGGCCGAGCAGGCCGGCCTGGGTGATGTATCCACCTTGCCGTTCTCCCTGAAGGTCCTGCTGGAAAACCTTCTGCGTTTCGAAGACGGACGCACGGTTTCGGTCGATGATGTCAAGGCGCTCGGTCAGTGGCTGAAGGATCGCAGGAGCGACACGGAGATCGCCTACCGTCCCGCCCGCGTCCTGATGCAGGACTTCACCGGCGTTCCCGCCGTGGCCGATCTCGCCGCGATGCGCGAGGCCGTCAAGTCGCTGGGCGGCGAAGTGTCGAAGATCAACCCGCTATGCGCGGTCGATCTGGTGATCGACCACTCGGTCATGGTCGACGAGTACGGCAATGCCGGCGCGTTCAAGAAGAACGTCGATCTGGAGTTCGAGCGCAACCAGGAGCGCTACGCCTTCCTGCGCTGGGGCCAGACCGCGTTCGACAACTTCCGCGTCGTGCCGCCCGGCACCGGCATCTGCCATCAGGTCAATGTCGAATATCTGGCCCAGACCGTCTGGACCGATACCGATCAGGCGACCGGCAAGACCATCGCCTACCCCGACACCCTCGTCGGCACCGACAGCCACACCACCATGGTCAACGGCCTGGCCGTGCTCGGCTGGGGCGTCGGCGGCATCGAGGCCGAGGCGGCCATGCTGGGGCAGCCGATCTCCATGCTGATCCCGGAAGTCGTCGGCTTCAAGCTGGTCGGCAAGCTTAAGGAAGGCGCCACCGCGACCGACCTCGTGCTGACCGTCACCCAGATGCTGCGGAAGCGCGGCGTGGTTGGCAAGTTCGTCGAGTTCTTCGGCCCCGGCCTCGCGGCCCTGCCGCTGGCCGACCGCGCGACGATCGCCAACATGGCCCCGGAATACGGCGCCACCTGCGGCATCTTCCCGATCGACGCCGAGACCATCAAGTTCCTGACCTTCACCGGCCGCGATCCCGAGCGGGTGGCGCTGGTCGAGGCCTATGCCAAGGCGCAGGGCATGTGGGCCGAGCCGGGCTCGCCCGAACCGGTCTTCACCGACGTGCTGGAACTGGACCTTTCGACCGTCGAGCCCGCCCTTGCCGGCCCCAAGCGCCCGCAGGACAAGGTCCTGCTGTCGGCCCTGTCGCAGGCGTTCACCAGCGACCTGACCTCGGCGTTCAAGGTTCCCGCCGGCGACGAGAGCAAGGTGGTGCCGGTCAAGGGCGCCGACTACAGCCTTCGCCAAGGTGACGTCGTGATCGCCGCGATCACGTCCTGCACCAACACCTCCAACCCGAGCGTGCTGGTGGCAGCCGGCCTGCTTGCCAAGAAGGCGGTCGAGAAGGGCCTGACCTCCAAGCCGTGGGTCAAGACCTCGCTGGCTCCGGGCAGTCAGGTGGTGACCGACTATCTGGCCGCCGCCGGCCTGGACACCTATCTGGACAAGCTGGGCTTCAATCTGGTCGGTTACGGCTGCACCACCTGCATCGGCAACTCCGGTCCGCTGCCGGAGCCGATTTCGGCCGCCGTCGAAGAAGGCGATCTGGTCGTCGCCGCCGTGCTGTCGGGCAACCGCAACTTCGAAGGCCGCGTCAACCCGCACACCCGCGCCAACTATCTGGCGTCGCCGCCGCTCTGTGTCGCCTATGCGCTGGCCGGCAACGTCAAGGTCGATCTGGTCAACGACCCGATCGGCACGGGCAGCGACGGGCAGCCGGTCTACCTGAAGGACATCTGGCCGACCAACCAGGAGATTGCCGACACCATCCAGGCGTCCCTGACGCCCGAGATGTTCCGCAGGCGCTACAGCAACGTGTTCGCCGGCCCGGCGGAGTGGCAGTCGATCGAAACCGCGACCGGCCAGACCTACAACTGGGTGGAAGGTTCGACCTACGTCAAGCTGCCGCCGCTGTTCGAGGACATGAAGCCCGAGCCGGCGCCGGTCTCCGACGTCCACGGCGCCCGTCCGCTCGCGATCCTGGGCGACTCGATCACGACCGACCACATCTCGCCGGCCGGTTCGATCAAGAAGAATAGCCCGGCCGGCGAATACCTGCTGGGCTATCAGGTGCGTCCGGACGACTTCAACTCCTACGGCGCCCGCCGTGGCAACCACGAAGTCATGATGCGCGGCACCTTCGCCAACATCCGCATCAAGAACGAGATGGTGGCCGGCGTCGAAGGCGGCGTCACCAAGTACATCCCGACCGGCGAAGTGCTGCCGATCTACACCGCCGCCATGCGCTACGCCGACCAGGGCACCCCGCTGGTCATCGTCGCCGGCAAGGAGTACGGCACGGGGTCGTCGCGTGATTGGGCCGCCAAGGGCACACGCCTGCTCGGCGTCAAGGCCGTCCTCGCCGAGAGCTTCGAGCGTATCCACCGCTCGAACCTGATCGGAATGGGCATCCTGGCGCTCCAGTTCAAGGACGGCATGTCGCGCCAGAGCCTGAAGCTGGACGGCACGGAAATCTTCGACATCACCGGCGTCGAGTCGGGCCTGACCCCGCGCAAGGACATCGATGTCAAGATCACCCGCGCCGACGGCTCGTCGGAGACGATCCAGGTGATGCTGCGCATCGATACCCTGGACGAGGTCGAGTACTACAAGAACGGCGGCATCCTGCAATACGTGCTCCGCAGCATGATCAAACAGGCCGCATAAGCCTTTCAGCCCCGGAAGGCCCAGGTTGAAAGAATGGTGAGATCGAGCCCCGCAGTGGTAAGCTGCGGGGCTTTTTCTTTGAAGGGATTTCACCGATGGCTCTGGTACTGGACGGCATGCCTGCTGAGGAGAAGCGCCGCCGGTTCGCGGAGATGGTGAGCCAGCTGGTGGCGGAGCGTTTTCCCGAAGGCGGCGTCTTCGCGGTGGCCGCCGTCGGCGCCTTGGCCGGCAGCCGCTTCTTCGGTGTCCGCTACAAGGCGGAGGCCGCTGGTGAGCGCGCCTGGGTAGCGCGTCCGCACGGACCGGAGCGGACGGAGGTCTGGAACCCTGCCGGCGAGGGTTTCACCTGGGCCTATTCCGACACTTTGCCCGGCGGCGCCGCGACCTACCTTCCGGACGAGGACGGCATGAAGCGGCTGCACGGCCTGTTCGACGCCGAAGGAACCGCCCTGACGGCGCTGGGCCGCCGTATCCACGCGCTGCTGACGGGAACGGAGCCTGACGACGATTGACATTGTCCGGCAATCACTGGACATGACGAAGTGGAATTCTGGACCATGCCGACTTTTAACGCAGATCAACTCGATTTCACCGCTTCCGCAGTGCGTGCAACCGTGAATAAGGCTGAAAGAACGCGTCTCCCATCCAATGAGGACTGTGCTGCTTTCATCCGTGCTTTCGAGGATACGGAGCCGAACGCCGATCTGATCGATCTCATGAAACTGCACAATGAGATTTCATCAAGTTGTTTGCTACGATCAGATGACGTTCAGCCCCGTCATGCCGTCGTACAGCAGCTTCACGCCGGCCACGAACAGCATGAAGAAGCTGACGCGGTAGAATAGCTTTTCGCTGACGCGTCTGGTCAGCCACACGCCCATCCAGATCCCTATGGGAGCCAACGGCGCCAGTGCCAGCGATGTCGAGACGTTCGCCATATTGAGCTGCCCCAGCCAGAAATACGGGATCAGCTTGACGTAATTCACCACGCCGAAGAACATCACCGTCGTCCCCGCCAGCAGCATCTTCTCCATGCGTAGGGGCAGCAGGTATATGAGCACCGGCGGCCCGCCCGCATGGGCGACGAAGCTGGTGAACCCCGCCACGCCCGACCAGAACAACCCTTTGGCGCCCGATGGCGGCGAAGCCTCCAGCAACTGCCGCTGCAACAGCGGCTTCAGCCATTGGTTGATCGAGAACAGGACGGCGATCAGCCCGATCAGCACCCGAACCGCATCGTCGTTCAGATGGCCGAATGCCAGCACGCCGATGCCGATGCCCAGAAGCGATCCCGGCAGCAGCACGCGCATCTGGCTGCGGCTCCAGGTCTTGCGGTACGCCCACAGGCCGAACAGGTCCATCAGGCACAGGATCGGCAGCATCAGTCCCGCCGCCTGGGCAGGAGAAATGACCAGCGCCATCATGGGCACCGCCAGGGCTCCAAGCCCTGAAAGTCCTCCCTTGCTGATGCCGGAAAGCAAGACTGCGGGGATGGCGATCGCGTAGAAGACGGCATCTGTGATCATGCTGGCCTTCAGACACCTTCTTCAGGCGCTTGGCAAGGTGTTTCCAGCGGTGGTCAGCTCGTCAGTGCAACGGATCGGGGAGATCAGTCCGAAAGCTTGTTCATTCGACTTCGTTTACTCCGCCGCAGTATTGGAACGGACACCAACAAGATATTCGTACTGTCGTGTCAACTGTTCCACATGTCCAACCATGATTTGATGTGTCGCCCCAAAGAGTTGCTCCAGAGACTCCTGTTCCCGAACAATATGTGCTACATCATCCTTGGTCGCCACAACTGGCAGTATCTTTTTGATGGCACTAACTTCAAGGGACAGGTTGTCAATTTTATCATTGAGGGCGTCAACTTTGCCCACTAGCAAAGACAGCATCGTTTTGAGTTCTTGGTCCATATGCTGCCTCCTACTGCATGCGCAAAAAAGTATAAGGTGGGCGGCCGCATTTGTCGAGAAACTGTCACACGCCTGAACAAAGAGATGTCAGTAGTACGAGAGTCTACATCTCGTAATTGCAAATCGTGAGGTTCTGCGGATCTCGCCGATGTTTCGGTGAGCTTCAGAACGAATCCGCGCTGAATCATGCAGCCAGAAACACCTTGGAGAATGACGCACGAGCTCACTATGGCGGAAAAGACTGTCACATGACAGCCAGCGACATTTTGCTCCATGTCCATCACGCCCAGCGTGTCGAAAACGCCGGTTTTCCGCCACGCGAACGAAGCAAACTTGCGCCGCGGCCATTCTGAAAGCTTTCCAAAAACTCTAAAACGCGCTAAGTTTTCGCCGTTTTTGAGGCGGGTGCCTTGCGTGTTCCGCAGGCGCTCCATCATGCAGGGGGAGGCGGCGTCGGCGACGGGTGGCTCGGTTGCCATTCAGTCCAGCACCCAGGAACGGGGTTTCCCGGCACCGGGACAATGAGTGGCAGCGACAAAGAGCCTAATCGCGCATCCAGGAAGAGCCCGGCAAAATGGGCCGGAGTAATCGGTACCAGGAATCGAAATCCTGCAACAACCATACTGGAGCCTACCGTCCGACCCGGCAGACGCAATATATGGTATTAAAATTGAATTTTAAACACCGTAGGTTGTGTTTAATTGGGCGGATTGGAACCTCCGGATAATCTTAGACGAGAGGATCTAGCCGTGCTTGAAGCCTACCGCCAGCATGTCGCTGAGCGCACCGCACTCGGGATTTCGCCCCTGCCGCTGTCCGCCAAGCAGACCGAGGAACTGATCGGCCTGTTGCAGGCGCCGCCCGCGGGCGAGGAGCAGTTCCTGGTCGAGCTGCTGACGCACCGCGTTCCGGCGGGTGTCGACGACGCCGCCAAGGTCAAGGCCGCCTTCCTGGCCAAGGTCGCGAAGGGCGAGGAGTCCTGCGCTCTGGTTTCCAAGGTCAAGGCCACGGAACTGCTCGGCACCATGCTCGGTGGCTTCAACATCAAGGCGCTGATCGACCTGCTGGCCAGCGACGAATGCGGCGCCGCCGCTGTCGCGGGCCTGAAGACGACCCTGCTGATGTTCGACTATTTCCACGACGTCAAGGATCTGGCCGACAAGGGCAATGCCAACGCCAAGGCCGTGCTGCAATCCTGGGCCGATGCCGAGTGGTTCACGTCGCGCCCGGAAGTACCGGAAAGCCTGACCATCACCATCTTCAAGGTGACCGGCGAAACCAATACCGACGACCTGTCGCCGGCGCCGGATGCCTGGTCGCGCCCGGATATCCCGCTGCATGCCCTGGCCATGCTGAAGAACGCCCGCCCCGGCATTGAGCCGGACGAGCCCGGCAATTGCGGCCCGATGAAGCAGCTGGAAGCGCTGAAGAGCAAGGGCAACCTGGTAGCCTATGTCGGCGACGTGGTCGGCACCGGGTCGTCGCGCAAGTCCGCCACCAATTCCGTGCTGTGGTGGACCGGCGAGGACATCCCCTTCGTCCCGAACAAGCGTTTCGGCGGTGTCTGCCTCGGCACCAAGATCGCGCCGATCTTCTACAACACCATGGAAGACGCCGGCGCGCTGCCGATCGAGCTGGACGTGTCCAGGATGGACATGGGCGACATCGTCGAGCTGCGCCCCTATGACGGCAAGGCCCTGAAGAACGGCGAAGTGATCGCCGAATTCACCATCAAGTCCGACGTGATCTTCGACGAGGTCCGCGCCGGCGGTCGTATTCCGCTGATCATCGGCCGTGGTCTGACCGGCCGCGCCCGCGAGGCGCTGGGCCTGCCGCCGTCCACCCTGTTCCGCCTGCCCGCCGTCCCGGCCGACAGCGGAAAGGGCTTCACGCTGGCCCAGAAGATGGTCGGCCGCGCCTGCGGTCTGCCGGAAGGCTCCGGCATCCGTCCGGGCACCTATTGCGAACCGAAGATGACCACCGTCGGCTCGCAGGACACCACCGGTCCGATGACCCGCGACGAGCTGAAGGATCTGGCCTGCCTCGGCTTCTCCGCCGACCTCGTCATGCAGTCGTTCTGCCACACCGCGGCTTATCCCAAGCTGGTGGACGTCAAGACGCATCAGGAGCTGCCGGCCTTCATCTCCACCCGTGGCGGCGTTTCCCTGCGGCCCGGCGACGGCGTCATCCATTCCTGGCTGAACCGCCTGCTGCTGCCCGACACCGTCGGCACCGGCGGCGACAGCCACACCCGCTTCCCGATCGGCATCTCGTTCCCGGCCGGCTCCGGTCTGGTCGCTTTCGCGGCCGCGACCGGCGTCATGCCGCTGGACATGCCGGAAAGCGTGCTGGTGCGCTTCAAGGGCACCATGCAGCCGGGCGTGACGCTCCGCGATCTGGTCAATGCGATCCCGCTCTACGCGATCCGCCAGGGGACGCTGACGGTCGAGAAGAAGGGCAAGAAGAACATCTTCTCCGGCCGCATCCTGGAGATCGAGGGGCTGCCCGACCTGAAGGTCGAACAGGCCTTCGAGCTGTCGGACGCCTCGGCCGAACGTTCCGCCGCCGCCTGCACCGTCCGGCTCAGCGAAGCGCCGATCATCGAATACATGCGCTCCAACATCACGCTGATGCGCTGGATGATCGCCAGCGGCTACGCCGACCGCCGCACGCTGGAGCGGCGCATCAAGTCGATGGAAGCCTGGATCGCCGACCCGCAGCTTCTGGCCCCCGATGCCGACGCCGAATACGCCGCCGTCATCGAGATCGATCTGGCCGACATCAAGGAACCGATCGTCGCCTGCCCGAACGATCCGGATGACGTCAAGCTGCTGTCGGAAGTCGCCGGCGACACGATCGACGAAGTGTTCATCGGTTCGTGCATGACCAACATCGGCCACTTCCGCGCCGCCGCCAAGGTGCTGGACGGTAAGTCCGACATCCCGACCCGGCTGTGGATCGCTCCGCCGACCAAGATGGATGCAATGATCCTGAACGAGGAAGGCTATTACAGCGTCCTCGGCAAGTCGGGCGCCCGCATGGAGATGCCGGGCTGTTCGCTATGCATGG
>NZ_JCACHA010000759.1:0-10165 GCF_059503625.1 Skermanella sp. | reverse complement strand
GCCAGCCGGTAGGGGTTTTCGGAGATGAGCTGGATCGCATCGGCGCCGTAGGTCTTGAAGATGCGGACCGAGCGTGACGTGCCGACGCCGTGGGAGTGCAGGAACAGCATGATTTCCCGGATCACCTTCTGGTCCGCCCAGCCGGAGATGATCCGCTTGACGCGGACGGGGCCGATCCCGGGAACCTCGCGCAGCCGGTCCGCCTCCCGCTCGATCACGTCGAAGACGTCCGCGCCGAAGGCTTTGACCAGCTTCCTGGCATAGACAGGGCCGATCCCGCGGATCATGCCGGAGCCGAGATACTTCTCGATGCCCTCCGCCGTGGTCGGCATCGTCGTGCGCAGGAAGCCGGCCTTGAACTGGAGGCCGTGGGTGCGGTCGTTGTTCCAGGCGCCGGTCGCCTGGACGAACTCCCCCGCCGAGATCGACGCGGCATGGCCGACGACGGTGATCAGATCGCGATGGCCACGCGCCTTGATGCGGAGGACGCAGAACCCGTTCTCCGCATTGTGAAAGGTCACCCGTTCGACCAGACCCGCCAGCACTTCCCGGTCGGGCGCTGCGGGCGCATTCTGTTTGGTCCCTGGTGCCACCCTCGGCTGAACCGCTGCTGCTGCCAACGCTGTCATTGCACCCTAACCGGAAAGCGCTTCGGCATGTTGCCGGGATTTGGTGCGGCGCCGGGGAGCGGGCTTTGCTTCCGCCGTCCGGACCTCCGGAGATGCGGCGACTGCCGGCTCCGGCGGAGCGGCGGGCTGGGATATGCCGGCATAGCGTTCCATGATCTCGCGCACCGCCTTCTCGTGACGGCGCTCGAGGTCGTTGCGGGAAAGCGCCAGCAGATGCCGGGCCTTCTTTTGCTGGATCAGGATACGCGCTTCCGCCACAGCGGTATCGTCTTCGAAGACCAGCCACAGCTTCAGCCGGCCGCGGGTAAGGTTGAGGGCGTGCTCGACACGCATCGACACAGTGTCGGAAGGGCGGTTTTTCGTCGCTGCCATCATCTTTTCCAGGATTGATAGGAATGAGGACCATGGAAGGTCCCGAAATAGATTATACGTTCATGCTTTGTTCCAACCAAGAACAATGGAACATCTTGAAAGATGTACCAAAAACACCACATATAATCTGTCCCCGTAATGCTGCCTTCAAGGCTCGAACGCTCTGCCGCCGGTTTACCGGATGAGCGGCTCGCGTCGACCTGCGGCATGTCTGTTCCGGGGTTTCGAACCTCGCTGCGGAGAAACGATCATGCGGTATCTTCCAACCATCCAGCTCACGTCGCAGGTATCCATGCTGTTGTCGGAAGGAGCCCTGCGGCTACAGCCGGGCCAGTGGGTCACGGGCGACAAGGGTATCGGACGATATCTGCGGACCGACCACAGGACCGGCACGACCTATGTAAGCTGGGTCAGACCCGGTGACGACTGGGAAACGCAGTCGCAACGGTTCCACCGCGCCTGCATGAAAGGATATGTCGGCAAGTATGCCTCGCGCTACGAAGGGCTGAAGCCGGCACGTCTTACCGGTCGGAGGCTCGGCGACCGCAGGCTTCGAAGCCGCGGTCCCGCGATCGACCTGCCCTCTTCCAAGGCGGAAGAGGGCAAGCCTTATTCGGCGGCGACCTCGTAGCGTTCCTCATGCCGGGGAACGACGCCAAGGGTCATGCCGACTTCCTCGTCGGTCATGGCCTTGGGGAACGACGCTACATAGCGGTCGAGTGCCGCGATGCAGTCGGCGACGGAACCGGCGCCTACCGCCTTGCAGTCCTCGAAGGCATAGGGCGTCGGGCGGAACCAATGGGTGACGTAGCAGCCGCCGTGTCCCTTGCCGGCACTCAGCGCCGCGGATTGATCGATAGTGAAAGCGAAGCGGCCTTCGAAGCCGATGCGGGCATGAGCCTCGCGCAGGCGCTTCTGAAGCTGTTCCAGCGTCATCTCGGATGTCTTTCTCATCATGCGGCCTCGTCCATGCTGCCGTCGATGCGGTGGCGCGCCCAGTCGGCGTCGTCCCAGAGCGCTTGACTGACGGCACGCAGATGGCGGGCGAGCGCCGGCTTGGTATCGGGCCGGACCAGACGGTCCAAGTGGCAGGCAAGCCCTTTCGCTTCGGCGTGGACCCAGCGGGCGAACCGGCGGTCGCGTTCGGCGGCAGACCGATACCAGCGGGGCATCTGGTCGAAGGAGCTTTCCAGTTCGTCTTCCCAGGCGGTGCGCGTCAGCAGACCACTGGGGGAACGGTAGATTTCGCCGATGTCGGCGTTGTCGGTCATGGTCATGCGAGGGGTCCTCCAGTGAGGCTTCCTCCGGGCGCGGAGCTGCATTTATGCAGTGATACTAAGATGGTGCCTCCGCCGAAAAATGCGATATCGCATCCATCAAAACGGCAGTTCGTCGAAGGCGAATCTCTTGTCGAATACCGGCTGGTTGGTCTCGACGCCGTCCACGGTTTCCTCATGCGGGCGTGCGCCCGACAGGACCTGGAAACGGCTGGTGAAACGGTCCAGCACGACCTCGGTCGAGTGGTTGTCCTTGCCGTCCCTGCCGCTCCAGCGGCGGGTCCGGATCTGGCCTTCCAGCGCTACCAGGGTACCCTTGCGGGCACGGCGCTCGATCACGTCGACCAGCCGCTCGTCCCAGACGACGACGCGGTGCCACTCCGCCCGTTCCTCGCCCTTGGCGACCTCGCTGGTCGCAAGACTGAAGCTCGCCATGCGGCTGCCGCCGGCCGTGATGCTGATTTCCGGATCGCGGCCAAGGCGGCCGACGGCTATGAAGCGCTGATACATCGGGAATTCTCCTGACCGGCGGCAGGCGGCGTCAGGCCGCCTGCTGGTCGTTCTCGTGGCGTTTCAGGATCTCGTTCTTCTTCTGCGAAAAAGCGGAAATCATGCGGTTCTGCGCGGCCTTGTCGACCGAGCCGATTTCCCGGATCCGGGCGTTGATGCCGCTGCGCCACAGGTCGTCCAGCGCGTCAAGGTCGGCTATGGCGTCCAGCTTCTCCTTCAGGTCGGCCTCGAACTTTTCGACTGCCGGGGGCTGAAGATCCGGGTTGCTCTTGACGGTGTAGAAGACTTCCGATTCTTCGCGATACTTGCTGTCGTCGAACTGGCCCAGATAGATGTCGGCGGCCAGACCGACCTGGAGCATGCATTTGCCGATGGCGTCGGTCATCGACATCTTGAAGCACTCGTCGTCGGGACGCTCGGTGCCGTCGCGGTTGCGGCGGACCATCTCGGTGCCGCCCCACTGCGGTCCGGTGAAGTGCTTCTCGCCGCTCTGCGGATCGACGTACCAGACGCGGCAGCAGATGAAGACCATGCGCTCGGCGATCGTCCACTCCAGCTGTTCGTAGCCCCATCCCTTGCCGACCGGGCCGAACACTTCTGTCATCATCTGGAGACGCCAGGCCGGATCGATCTGGGTGCCGCGGAAGCCGCCGGCCCGCTGGAACGGCTTGGTCGCCTTGGGGTCGGTCCGCTTCAGCGCGTTCCAGAACTCCATATTGTCGCGCACGGGGTTGTCGCGCATGGCGTCGTCGCGCATGGGCACTTGGCCGCCGGCCGGGGCGTGTTCGGTTTCCGGCCCTTCGGCCGGCTTTGCAAAGCGTGGCATGCTGCGGTTCTCCAAGGCTCGATCAGGTCAGAAAGCTCAGTCGTTCAGAAGGTCGTAAGCTGGCTCCGGCAGCCAGGTCTCCGAGCGGTTCCGGTACTTGCGCGGCAGGTCGCCGAGCCGCAGCGACAGCTTGCCGTCCCGCGACCGGCTGAGGACGATACCGCGCGCCGCCGGATCGGACGGCGGCACGAAGGCAATGCGGGCACCGGCCGGCATCATCGCCTTCAGTTCGGCCTCGGCCGCCCGGTAAGCCTGTACCCGGTCGTGGTTGTCGCTCAGCACGCCGCCGACCGTAACAAAGCGGTTATGCATGGACATGTCGAGAACGGTCATTTCCTCGATATCGGGCGCTTCCAACGGCAGCGGGTCACCGGGTTCGATATCGTTCTCGACATGCCACCAGAACGCCTGGATCGTTTCAAGCAACAGCCCGGCGTCCGAGTCGTTACGCTCGACCGCCAGACAGGAATACCCGGTAGGGCGCAGGACGGACAGGATGCAGTGCCGGTAGCCGGACACCATCATCTGGTGCTGAAGCTGCCAGTAATATTTGGTCGCCAGATCCTCGTCGGTCTTGAAGCCGGAATGGAACTTGGCCTCGAGGATGGTGTCGGGCGGCTCCATCGGGTCGCGCGGCGGCGCTTCCCAGGTCATGAAGTCCAGGTTGGCGACGATATGGTCGAACCTGGGATGCACATAGGTACGGTGATCGGCGGGATAGGCACCTATTCCTGTGCGAAAGGTATAGAAGCGGGGATGGAGATGTTCGGTCGCAATGCCGATCTGTACTGCCGGAACGAAGTCCAGCCGAGGCGGTTCCGCCTTACCGGTCTTCTCGAGCCATAGAGTCGCCCAGTCGCCGCCCATGATGCGGGCTGCGTCGCTGGACCCTATGCGCCCGGCCCGGAACTCTTTCTGGTCTTCGGACAATGCCATCTGTCGATCCCTGAGCTGCTGCACCTTCGCATCAGCGTCATCCCTATATGGGCATAGTTTCCCCAATGTTAACTGCGAAATCGCAATTAACCAAGAACAAAATGGGAACGGGATCGAGAATCCGACTCGGAACGGAGTCCGAGTCGCGGCAGACTGGAAAACTGGTGCTTACCGCCTCGCGCCGGTGTCAGACGACCGCCTCGGCGCGCAGCGGCCGGACGACGAGGATGGCGACGCCGACGACTTCGGCGCCTTCGGCGACCATGGGGCAGCAGTCGGGATCGGTGCTGATGGGCACCAGTTGGGGATGGTAGTAGCGATAGGCGCAGATAGAGTTTCCATCGACCGTGATCACCATGTCGCCCTTGCGGGGCGGCACCTGATCGACCGGCTCGATCACGATCTGGTCGCGCGGCAGCAAGCCGCCGGCGTTCATGTGCAGCGAGTTGATCTGGAGAGCGAAGGCACGGGGCGATGTCGGATGGTCCAGCAGAACGCTCGGTCCGCCGCCGTTCAGCGCAGCGCTGACATAATCCTGCGCGTCCGTACGCGATAGGGCCATCACCCTGAGGATCTGGTCGTGGCTGAGTACGGGCACCCGGCAGGCGGGCGACAGCTGGGTATTGGTCGACAGGAAGCGCGGTTCCGATCCGGCGGCGAAAGCCAGTTTCCCGATCGTCTCGGCGCTCGGCATGCTGGCGTTTCCCGGGTCCTTCAGAAAGCGCGTCAGGTTGGTCGCGGTGACGTCGGCGCGCCTGGCCCATGCGGAAGCCGTCCAGTCGCGCTCATCCATGACGGACTTCAGCCAGCGGTAGAGCGATAATCTAATCTGTTGCATCGGCTGAACCCCGTAGTGCGAAAGCCGGCGGCACCATGATGGCGTCCATGCAAGTTCGCAAGGATAGGGCCTTCATTTGCAAGAAATCAGTGAATATTCCTGCAAACTCGCAGCCTCACCCCTGCTTTATAGGACACATTGCCAAGGTAACAGGATTTCGTTCGCGTTTGTTGCCAATAATTCCCCTGGTTTGACGACGTAACAGCCGCGAATCAGGAAGTCGATGCCGTATAGCCGAGCCTCAGCGCGCCCCAGTGACGGCCCCCGACGGTAATCGGCGCCGAAACATCCTTCATCAGGCAGTACTGCCCGCCTCCCATATCCCGGCGGTAGGTCTGCAACAGGAATGGCCGCGTATTGCGGCCGGCGGCCAGACCGACGCGGTCGTCGAAGATCCGCCGATTACGCCCGTTGGCCGTGTTCCAGGCGACATCGGCGCCATGGGGCTTGGAGAACTTCCTGTTATGGGTCGGCAGATAGCCGTTCCGGTCGACCGTTACGCAGAACACCATCCGCTTATCGGATTCCAGTAGGGCCTCCTGTATCGACGGCAGCATCGCGTCCGTGAAATCGGTGAAGCGAGACCGCAGCTGCTGCGGATCGGTGCCGGGGATAGGCTGGTAGGCTTCATCGAACAGCGCATCCTCGGTCAGCCGCCCGGAGCGGATCGCATCCTCGAAGAGAGCCGAAATGCGGCTGGCGGTGTTCTGCGCGTGCCGGATGAAGGGAGTGTCGATCGTCTCGACATCGAGCTCGGCAATGATCCCGATCAGCCTTTCGCTGACCCCAAGCAGTTTGTTGACCCTGTCGCGCGCGGAGTTGAGGTCGCTGCTGGAAAGCTGAACGTCGCCCGTCATGTCGGCGATACGGGCTTCGAACGACCGCGACGTCTCGCCGATCACCATGGCGGCATCGTCGATCCGTCCGGTTTCCCGGTCGACCTCGACCATCGCGGTGCCGACCATGTCGATCATGGATCCCAGCGCCTGGGTGCCTGCTCCGACGGCCTTCGCCTTGACCATGCTCTCGCCACTCTCGGCAATCAGCAGACGTGCCTGTTCGTTGAGAAACCGTAGGGTCGTGTCGATCTCGGCGGTGGCCTCGCCCGTCTTGCTCGCCAGAGCCTTCACCTCGCCGGCAACCACGGCGAACCCGCGTCCGGCCTCGCCCGCCCGTGCCGCCTCGATCGTCGCGTTCAATGCCAGCAGGTTGGTTTGCTTGGCGATCGCGTTGATCTCCTGGGCGACCTTGCCGATCCGGATCAGTGCTTCACGCAGGCCGGCAAGCTGGCTTTCCATGCCGGTGACACCTTCGACCAGGGCGCCGATGTCGGTCAGCGAAGTCTTGAGACGACCGCGCGACTGCTCCACTTCGGTCAACGCACCATGGGCGACCGAACGCGCCGCCTTCGCAGCCGTGGCGATATGGCTGCTGCTGCTCGTCACGCTGTGGGCGGCATCACTCAGCCCGGCGAAGATCTCCGTCTTCTTCGCCATGCGCGAGCTGACATCCTCGACGCTGCCTGCAACGTCGGCGATTTCGATCCCCAGCGTTCCCGCTTCCTGCGCTACCGCGCCGATCAGGAACGACTTACCGCTCAGCATGGTGTCCATAGGCTGGCAGATCCATTTTTAATTGTTTCGGAGTTCTGATTCCTCCGTTTCAAAATGCTCACATTTGTTTATTAAATGAACCTTAATTAGCGAATGACTTAAACGCTCAATCTATCGGTCGATCGGAATCGATCTCGGCTCTTATGCTTTTAGTTGAAAACGCACCAACTTCATACAGCCTGAAATTCCGGCTGGCCGAAGCTGTCGAAGATGGAGAATCCTGCGATCGATGGGATCTGGAACAAGGCGGCGGACTGCCACTGGAAACCGTCGCTTATGGAATCCCGCGACTGGGAGCGGTCGGCCGGGTAGTCGCCGAACAGACCGCCGAACCCCTGTGAAGTGCCGGAACCTCCCGGCAGGGCAGACCAGTCCTGGCTCGCGTCGCAGGCATCCCGGTTCGAGGCCGAGGCATTGCCGTCGGGTGCCGGGTCGGCATCTCCCGCGCCGGTCGATCCCAGCTCGGTCCCGCTGCCGTCGTCTTCGGCGCTCCCGCCCTCCTCGCCGGCGTCTTCGCTCCCAGGCAACTTGACCTTCAGGCCGCCGGGGTCGATGCCGAAAACGCGCATGCCCTCGCCTATCCGGCCGGCCAGTTCCGCTCCCCGGCCGCAGATGTCCGTGAACAGCGTCGTCAATGCGCCGGAAGACCCGAGCACCGCTTCGAAGCTGTGGGTCAGCTCTGCCCAAGGCCCGCCAGGCTCCGGCCTCGCCATCCGGCCCCAGGGTGGCGGCGCTGCTGCCGAATGCGGTCAGCATGTTCCGGTCCATGGCTGCACTGCCGGTCAGACGGTCTGCGTCCGCATCATAGGACAAGTCACGGAACAGGCCCGCTACCGGCCCCTGCCCGGCCAGTTTCAGCATCGCCGCATCGCGGACCTCGTCGAACAGGCTGGATATCTCTTCCGGCGGCAGGACGTTCGCAATCCCGACGCCGGAAGCATTGCCGAAATAGCTGTCCAGAAAGCTGGCCTGTGCCCTGTCGGCTGCGCCGCCTCCGGTTCCGTCGATCCCAGCCCAGCCGTAAAGGATTCCCGTTACTTCACGTTCCACCGTGACCAGGAAGCCGGCGTCCGCCCCACCCCGGCCCGAAGACATGAAATCGGCCACCCGCTGCCTCAGGCCGTCGCTCGCCCCGATAGCCTCGCTGAGATCGGGCAGGTGCCCGCGACCGCGCAGATTTGGGAAACCTTCTCCGCTCTCGGGATCGGATATCCAGCCGGCTTCGGCATCGCCGGTAAACCCGGCATCGAAACCGAAGCCTTCGCGCGGAGTGCCCGCTTTTTGCAGAAGTTCCGTCCAGCCATCGGCATTGTCCTGATCGAACAGGCCGTCCGCGCCGAGATCGCCTGACGCCACTGCGACCGCCGCCGCGGCTCGGGTAGTCAGGGTTCGCACATCCAGGGCGGCGACAGCCGAAGCGGCGGCTCCGTAGTCGGTTCCCCAGTTGCGCGAACCTTCCCCACCGGGGCGCTTGGCGTTTTCCTCCATTTCCAGACCGCCATCGCCACCGGCGCCGGCACCTCCTCCGGCTTCGGTGAACATCGCCTCCAGCATCTTGCCGTCGAATTCCGACACCGCCCGAAAGCCGTCCTCGGGGATCGAAGGGCCTATCGTCCGCTCCGCACAGGCGTCGCTCTCTTCCCGCGCCGGCCTGGGCAAGGCGGCATGGTTCGGCCTGCGGCCGGTGAAGAAACTGAGAAGCTGACTCCCCGCGCTTGCAGAGAAAACACCCATCGAGAGCTCCGAAATTCGTCGAGGCGACCTGTTCGAGGCACTCTCTTAACAGTGGTCTCCGCAAAATAAAACGCCGCCAAATCTGCTAGTTAACCACACACAACAATAATAAATCTAATAAAAATCCTGCCATCGTATTCTGTTTCGATACGATGGAGTTCATTAGAAACTGAAACCTAACTCTTTCGTATAGGTGTTTATTATTGAAAGGTATATGAAAACTGCCGGATAGATAAGTTCTTTAGCGACAGCATGCCGCAATGCGGGATTGGATCGGCTACTGCTTCTCGACTACTTGCCATCCATTCCCGGCGCGGCTCAACTTGAGCCTTGCTTTGGCGCCGCGCTGGTTGAGCGTCAGGGCACCCTTGTGTTCGACCATCACGTCGAACTGGATCGAGGCTACGTAGATCCCCTTGCTGTCGGTGACGGCACCCAGCTTCTTCAAATTGACGATCCGCACGGCGTCGGGGATCATCCCGGCGTTCGGTCCCGCCGCCTGTCCGATCCTGACGAGCGCCAGTTCCTGGTTCGTGGAAGCTTCAAGCAGGCTTGCTATTGCGTCCTCGGACGGCACCTCATCCTGGCAGGCGGTCAGCGCCAGCACGGTCATCAACAGCGCAGCCAGTTTCCGTATCACGACCGACCCCGAACGTCGCCTGATCCATATCCACGTCAGATGATCGGGTTATCGAGGTTAAGATTTCACAAACCACGCCGGAGCCGGCCGGCTTCGGCGATCCGGGTGTCGAGCCGGTCGTCGCTGAGGCCGTAGGGTTCCTGGTGGACCAGCACTTCGGCCTGTGGAAAGGCCTCCATCAGCTGGGCTTCCACCGCATCGGTGATGTCGTGGGCGGCGGCCAGCGTCAGGTGGCTGTCCAGTTCCAGATGCAGTTCGATGAAGACGATGCTGCCGGCATTGCGGGTGCGAAGGTCGTGCATGTCACGGGTGGCAGGATGGGCCATGACGATGTCCCGGATGCGTTTCCGGTCGGCATGCGGCAGTTCGCGGTCCATCAGGGTATCGAGCGACCCCTTGGCGATCCGGGTCGCGCCGAACACCAGGAAGGCGGCGATGCCGAGCGCGAAGATGGGGTCCACAGACCCTATGCCGGTGGCATCGGTGATCACGAGCGCCGTGATCACCGCAAGGTTCATGAACAGGTCGCCGCTGTAGTGCAGGCTGTCGGCGCCGATCGCCATCGATCCGGTCCGTCGGATCACATGGCGCTGATATGCCACGAGGCCGACGGTCAGGAAGATGGAAAGGATCATGACGGCGACGCCGGCAAGACTTTCCTGGATCGGCTGCGGATTGATCAGCCGGTTGATCGCCTCATAGCTGAGAAAAACGGCCGATCCGGTGACGAAGGCAGCCTGGGCGAGCGCCGCCAGCGACTCCGCCTTGCCATGGCCATAGCGATGGGAGC
>NZ_JCACHA010000758.1:0-10182 GCF_059503625.1 Skermanella sp. | reverse complement strand
TGGAAGTGCAGCAATGCATGCAGCCGAGCGGTCCTAATCGCCCGATAGATCTCCAAATCCACCATCACCGCGAAGCGGCCGCAAGGCCGCACCGCACGCAGCACCAAGCCACGCCAACAAGCGCTCTCAAACACACAACACTCCGGATATCCCAACAGGATCCGGCCCGGTGACCCGGTGGTCATCGCGGGGATGATACACCCGATCCCATCCCGAACTCGGACGTGAAACACCCCAGCGCCCATGATACTGCAGCTCAAGCTGCGGGAAAGTCGGTCGCCGCCGGGCCACCAAGCCGGATCCTCCACAACACACGCCAAAGCCGCCGACCTGAACAAGGTCGGCGGCTTTGGCGTTTCGGCGTCCGTCAACGCAAGTCACCGCCACCGCTCCCCGCGATAGCGCCGGAACTCGGCGCGGAGCCGGACCTTTATACTTCAAGGCTGGACCACAGTGTATTTGCGGGTCAGCCAAACGCTGATCCAAGGCGCTACATCGTGTGAGCTTCGGTAACGGAGACTTGGCAATTACGCTGCTGAACGCATATGCAAAGCTTGCGGCGGCCGAAAATGTCGCACACCACAATATGGAAATCTATGTCCGAAGCAGATCGCGTCTTTCCCCGCCACAAAGAGCAGGGGCTGCAACCCGCATCCGGTGATAAGCGCCACATCGTCAGCGCCTCTCGTAGAGGCGGTTTAGGTGGCGGCAAGACCAGGGTGGTTGAGGTTGTCCACGTTCAGCGAGGCAGGACAGAGCCAACAGAACATCGCCAGCGCCCGACGCCGTGGAATACGCATGCGGAGACCTGGCCCGAGGGGTTCCGCGCGAAATCAGCCCCACCTTCCCCGCAGCACAAAACCCCGCCAGCCGTAGCCGAACCGGCAAAGCCGACTGTACATGTCATGGCGATGTGGGAGCCCACACCGCAGCCGCCCGCAGAGCCGATAGCGCAGCCTGTCGAGCCGCCGGTCGAGGCAGCGATCGCCGAAGACCGTAAGTCACGCATCTCGAAGCCACGCGCGCCGAAGGTGACGGAACGGCGCTTCGCCGATCCCTTCGCTGACGACGACAGCGGCGCGAACTGCATCCGCTGCGGCTACCTCGTCGAGCCCGCGCGGGAAAAGCGTGGCCTCTGGACGTGCTCGAACTGCGGCTGACGGAAATCTCGGGGTGTCACCGCGGCATCCCTCTCAACCACTCTTCTTGTGGCGATCCTCGGCATCATTCAGCGTAGCCTCAGCAGGAGGACAAACGGTTACCAGCCCGCCTCGCGCGAGGAAATCGGCGACCATACCTGCTGCAGCGTCATCGCTCGGCTTACCGCCGGCGGCTCCAAAGCGAGACTTTTGTGCCGCAATGGCCTGCGTTCGCCGAAAGCGCTCGCGGTACCGCTCCGCGCGGTCCAGCTGGCTTTGGGTTTTCCCGTCGGCTTTGGTGCCTTGGCCATTCGTGTCATCCGGCATCAATCATAATTCCACTCTTGTGCAAGCATTGCATGGTGTCGCTCCAGTGTCGGGCAGCGGCGATTTACGTTGCCCGCTCACGCCGGCCTGACATTCGGCGGCACGATGCTGGGAAAGCTGGCGCCTGACGCACGATCGAAGCTCCGATGATGTTTGGAACGGCGCCGCCGTTGTAGTTGCCTCGGAAAACGAGCCTCAGCCAACGCATTGCGGCCGGGAGCGTTGCTTGCGTTCGGTCCCTTACGACGCCAGCCTGGGCCTAAGAAAGCTGTTTGTGCCGCCGCATTCATACTGATCACCGCCTACGGCATGCTCCGCGATGGCGCTCGCCGCGTTCAGGCTGGGACTGCTGACACCTCTGCATTCCCATTGCTGCGCTTTCCCGCTGTGCCGTGAATGTTGCGGCCGTCACCACCAAGTTCATAGCCATGAATCTGGACCTCTCGCGCCCCGTCTTCTGGTCCTCGACGCCGCTGGCGGAGGAGACGGTCCGTCGCTGGGCGGAGTACCGGCGAGTGGCCATCGTCGCACGCTTCGCCCGGATCGGGGTGCCGGGAGCGGAGCGCGTCGGCGAGGCTGCGGTGGATGCGGCGATGGTCGCCGCCCGGCGGCCATTTTTCACTGTCTCCAGGGAGCCCGGCGGAATGTCGGTCCTTCGGCACGCCTTCGCCCCAGCGGGCCAAGGGCCGCTTGCGGCCACCGACCGCACGGGCAAGGATCTCGTGCTCGGTGGGGGCAGTGGAGCAAACCTCCATAACGTGGCGAACCTCGACACCCTGATGCGGACCATTGGGGAGCAGGTGCGCGGTGCCGCCGATGCGGTCCGCCGGGCAGCGGCCGACATGGTGACGAGTGACGCCGGGCGGCAGCTCCGCGAGGTCGCCGCAGCGGCTGGTCTCCACGACGAGGGCGCGACCAGGATCTGGGTCGACCTTCGCGCTCCGGCAGCCTGTAAGGTGTTGAGCCGCGCCGACGGCTCCGCCGGCGCCGACCGCGCTTTGATGCTCACGCGCACAGCGGACCTCCGGACCAGGAGCGCCCATGCGCCGCTAACCGTTGCCTCTGCACTGACACCCCCGGAAGGCACTCCCACCCTCGCCCGCAGCCGCTCCGCCCGAGCCGGGGAGACGCTCCTGCGCTGCCGGGCTGCTTGCGTCGAATGGGGTGGCCTTGGCGCCTTCGCCGCGGACAGTGTTGCCTGGGTGCCAACGAGTTGGGCCGATGCACAAGCGGCGGAGGCTTGGAGCGAGTTCATCTCGCGCATCGACCCTGCCGTGCTTGACGTACTGCGCCGTCGTGGCCCTGCCACGCAGCCACTGGTCCGCTGGCTGGCCGCCGGGGGCGACCCGGTCGTGGCGGCGCGACGGCGGCAAGCGCTGGACGCTTATCCGCCGCTCGGCGCCGCTGGTGGCACATCCGAAGGCAGGGTACCGCGGGGCGATCACGCCTACCGCAGGCTGGTGCGGACCATCGACGATGCTGCACCGCTGGCGCCGGCGCTAGGGGAGTACCTTGGACTCCAGCCGGCAGCCGTATCCGCCCTGCAAACTATGCGCGGAGCGGATCTGCGCGAGCGGCACTTCGCGCAGGGTGTGATCGGCGAGGCGGCTCGCAACCTGCTCCGCCGGGTTCCGGCCGACCTGTTGCCGGGGCGGCGCCCCCGGCCGGAAGCGCAGGCTCAGTGGGCTGCCTTCGCCTCGATCGCGCGGCGATGGAACCTGGGTCGCGAGCACACGCCGCTGCGCTTCGAACACCTGCTTCGTGGCGAGCCTCCCTGGCTACGGGTACGCAGCGTCGATGAGGGGGACGAGCTTGAGCAAGAACTCGAAGGGATTGACGATGCCCTTGGAGACATCGCCGGCCACTTGCTCTCGCCCGTGGCGACGGAAGCCGCAGCCCAGGCGGGACACCGCTCGAGCGAGGCAGGTCGGAGCTGGTTGCGCCTTGATGAGAAGTGGCCGGCGGATGCTCCGCCCCTACAGGCCATTGTGGGCGATCGGGGCTATGCGGTGCTTCGGCGGCTTTCCCGTCGCTGGCACCGCGACCTTCCCAAGCTTCAGGACACGCTTGCCTGGCTGCGGGTGGGCAGTGTGACGATTTGGCCGCCCATTGCATCGACCGTGAGCATCGACGGCCTGTCCTTCGTCCCGCTCACCTCTGCCGTGGCACTGCGGCTTGAGGGCAAGGCCCTGCGCCATTGTGTGGGCACCTATGCCGGGCTCTGCGCCGCAGGGGCCTCTCATATCTTGAGCCTCCGTGACGCCCGTGGCCGGCCGGTCAGCACCGCCGAGTTCCGCCTCGAGCGGGACAGGACCGGGAGAGTGTTCCCCGTGCTCATGCAGCACCGTGCGGCGTCAAACACGCTGCCATCAGAAGGGAGCGGGCATGCTCTGGAGCAGTGGCTCAACCGGCTGCACATCGGCACGCTTAAGATCAACCCGGCAGCGGTGGCAAACTGGACCAAGAATGGCACCGGCGCGAGGACAAACCCCAACGATGAACGCAACGGACCGTACCGTCGTCCGGGCATCGCCCCACCGGATTATGACCTCGGCAAGCACGCCGCATGCGATGCCGTCTTTTTGGCCTATCGGTACTTCTTGCCCGGCGGAGATCGCCTTCTGACCCGAGCCGAGTGGGTCGAGAAGCACAAACTGGCGGAGTTCTTCAAGCGGGAGTTCGCGTTGCAGCCAACCGAGTTCGCCGCATCATCACCAAGCAGACCCTGAAGCTCCCGCTGCTAACCGCTCTTTCGTCCAATCATGCGATAGAGGCACCTATCGGCTTTGCAACCTCGGCCGCGGCCAGGATTGGGCCGGAGCGCTTGAGCTGACCACCGCCGGATGTTCGCCTTGGAGGCCCACTACCTCCGCCCAACGCTCTGCACGCTCAAGAGCCTCGTTCATCACGGCCGCCGGGTTGGCCAAAGGGGCGCCGATCAATGGTGCACCGCTGACCGGAAGCGCCTGGCCCCAGGTTGTTGTCGGACCTTGCGGTGTGATTGGCATGATGGTCTCCAAAGCGTGGTCCGAGCGCATTGGCCTCGGACGCCCAGGGCTAAGGGAACACGTCCTGTCAGGCAGCCTCGGCCTTGCCGGCCGAAGTTGGCGCAGTTGAGGTCCACGGTAGCGGCGGAAGAATGAGTGGTCGCACCGCATGCAGGTCGGTGGCGATCAGGGCACATCTCTCCCGCATCTCATTGGTCGGCGGCAGCAGGTCCGGCACCATGATCACGGTCGCACCCGCCGCGTGGGCTGCGCGCACACCGTTGTAAGAATCCTCGAGCGCCAGGCAGTGTCCCGCCCGCATGCCGAGCCTTTGGGCTGCCTGTAGGAACAGGTCCGGATGCGGCTTGCCGCGGGCGACGTCGTCGCGGGTCACGACCGCGTCGAACCGATCCAAAATGCCAGTGCTGCGGAGATGGCGTTCCGCCTTGACCCGGCTCGAGGATGTCGCAACCGCCTTCGGTATCCCCAGCGCTTCAAGATGCGAGAGCAGGCAGCGCACGCCCGGCTTCAGCCGCAGCGCACCGCCCTTGATCATGGCATTCATGTGCGGCTCGCCGCTGCCAGGTAGTCCTCCGCGGGAAACTCCAAGCCGAAGCGTTCCTGCACGAGAACACGGCAATGGTCGGCAGGAACACCGATCATGGCATAGCGAAAGCTCTCCGGCGCCGAGATCCCCATCTCAGCCGCGGCCTGCTCCAGACCCTGCATGGCCAGACTCTCCGTGTCCACCAGCAGGCCATCCATGTCGAAGAGCACGGCCTTGATGCGCAACGCTTCCACGTGAGCTGTATCCATATCCCGGGAGGTCATTTGTGCTCTCACCTGCAACCCTGCTTGGGACTGGCCAACAAAGCTTTGACGGTAGCGTGAGGCCCCATGTGCTGCAGATCGCCAACCGCCTGCGTCAGGCCGACCCGGAACGCTTCAAGCCGCGGCAGGTCGCGCCCGAACACGTCTTCCATCGCCAACACCGAGGCAGTGAGGCGCTCTGCGTCACCCCCCGCAGCGGCACCCAACGCCTGCATGCGCCCAATCAGCGGATCCTCAGTTTCCGCGGCATGACCGTGGCCGACACATCCCGATGCGCAGCAGATCCAGGCCGCAACGGCGAGCAGAGTACAAGGTGCCGAACGTCCGGCCTCCAGGTTCTCCTGCACCGAGGCAAGCAACCGTGCTTGCAGCTTCTCCGAGCCATTGCGGCCGACCCGGCTGAGTTGATGTGCGATGCCGGGATTGCGCCAGCGCCGCAGCAGCTGATGGGCATAGGCATCGATGTCGTGCCTGCTCGGCGGCAGCGTCGGCCGCTGCTCCGCCAACATAAAGCGCAGGGCATAGGCGGCGAAGACTGGGTCCTCCACAAACTCTGCGACGGTCTGCATCCCGGCCAGCGACCCGAGATAGGCGATTGCCATATGCGTGCCGTTGAGCAGCCGCAACTTGGAGGCTTCCCAAGGCGCCACGTCCGGCACGAACTCCGCACCGGCTGCCTCCCAGGCGGGACGCGGACCGGCGAAATCCTCGATGACCCATTGACGGAATGGCTCGGCGCAGACCGGCGCAGCATCGAACATGCCAAGCGCCGCCGCAGCATCGCCCATATCGGCCTCGGTCGTCGCCGGCGTGATGCGGTCCACCATCGAGCACGGGAACTGCACCGAACTGGCGATCCAGCCGGCGAGCTCGTCATCGAACAGCGTCGCATAATCGATCGCCGCCTGGCGCAGGATCCGGCCGTTCCCCGGCAGGTTGTCGCAGGACATCACGACGGGAGGGCGCCGGCCCACCTTATGGACCTTCGCCAGTCCAGCCACGAGAACACCCAGCGCGCTGGAGGGCAGAGGTCCGTGTAGGTCCTTCTGAATATCAGGATGGTGAACGGCGAGCCGCTCGGTGGCCGGATCCAGGCAGTAGCCCGAGGAAGTGACCGTCAGCGTCACGAGGCGGATCGCCGGATCGGTGAAACGGGCCAAGAGGGCAGCCGGGTTCTCTTGCGCGAAGACGACCTCGCTGAGGGTGCCAATCACTGTAGCGCCGGCGCCGTGCAGGCCACGCTCAAGCAAGGTGTAGAGGCCATCCTGCGGCTGCAGGGCATCCCGCATGGTGGGCCGCTGCAGGCTTGCGGAGATGATGCCCCATGCGGGCGGAATGGCGCCCGGTTTGGCTTCGATGGCCCGCTGGGTAAAGACGGCCTGGTGGGCACGATGAAAGGCCCCGCAGCCAAGATGCAGGATCCCAGGGCGGAGTGCGGCCACGTCGAAGCCTGGACGGCGTACCGTACGCGGCAGGCTTCGCAGCGTCGCCAGCGACAAGCGCGGCGATGCGCTGGCCCGCGAGCTTATGCCGGCGGGAGATTCGAGAGATGAGACTTTCAGGGGAGAGAGATGGACCACTTGCAACAACCTTTCGGGCCTCCATGAAAAGGAGCCCCAATCAAGGCTGCGTTAAGCTTCTTTGGTGGGCCAGAGTTCCAAGCTGTTCCTGAGCGAATACCATAATCATGAGATGTTCGCTGACGTACATTGGGACAGATTGATACTTTTATCGATCGTGTACTTCAGGTGAATGCAGGTATTCGGGGAGGAAACGTAGCGACGGGGGTTAGCCCGCCGCCAGGAGCGCAACCGCCTCCGCTGCGATCTCGGGCGGCACGATGTGGCCGTCCGGGTGACCGGCCTGGCCTCGAGGCGGTCTCCTGTGAGTGCTACGGTGTGACCCGGCGAGCCTATGACAGCTTGATCAGGCTACCCGCTGGGGCAAGCCGGCCGTACTGGCGTTAGCCGAAGGGGAGCGTCAGGTTTAAGAGAGTGATCGGCTCACGGCTCGCAGGGTGGTACAGCTCGGCACGGCCACGGATGGAACCTACCCCGAGGTCGGCAGCGTTGGTTGTGGACTGAGGCCGATAGCCCGACCCGGTTCAGCGGCCTGGAAGTTGAACCGCTGCGTCGGGGTAGGCGGCCGCAGCCAACGCGACCAAGGATCTCTGGACGGAGGCATCCCATGGACGTCGATCGGCGACTGGAGCAACTGTGCGAGCGTGTCACGCTCGTGGAGGGCGTTGGCAGCCTGAGACGTGGCGAGCTCTGCGTCATGTCCTTCGTGGCCCTGCTGGCGGGCGAGCACCATACGGATCATCCGGCGACCGCCTCCCCGCTGATCCGCAACCTTGCCATACCCATCAACGACGCCATGCCCCAAGAGGTACGTCAGTGTCTGAAGCCGTTCGCTGCGCGCATTGTTGGCACCAACGGCGGATGCGACCGGGCCCGGGCCGAAGTTCTGCGCCAGGCATTGGCAGGAGAGATCCTGCCCCGGATTCGTCGAGACTGGGGGGCGGGGCGGGTTTCCGAACGGTGCTGCGCGCCACTTGAGTTCCTCTTCGCCGGCGCTGCCGGATTTGCGGGCGCTGTCGGTGGGGATTTCGAGACGCGTGTTGCGCTGTCCCTGGCTGAGATCGAGCGCGGCATACCGCCAGGGTATGAGCCTTGCCTCGGCTCGGCCACAGGCGAACTCCTCGTACGGTGCATGCGCGAAGCCACCACACCGGAGCAGCGGAGCTGGTACTGGGACGAGGCGATCAGCTTGCTGGACCGCCTTTGTGACATTGCGGAGGAGCCCCGGAGGCAGACCATCCGGGATGACCGGATTGCTCGAGCCGAGGAGCGCCTTGGCAGCACGTGGCTAGACGGCTTCCGTTGGTTGATGCCTGCGACCTACAAGGTGCATGAACCGTTCTGAATCCTCGGACTGTCCGGTGAAGGAAGCACCTGGCTTTTTCGGTTTGGAATTCTTCGCAGTGGCACACCGCACGGCGGCCACTGCGCCTGTCGCCAGGCAAGATGGAGGAGATGATGAGCGACTTGATCGGGGATAGCTATTACGACTGGGTGTTTGTCGCCAGCACCGGTGATCAGTATGCGGGCTTCATGTACAATGACACCGGCGCGTACGCGCCGGGGCAGATCCTGCCCACTGCAAACGGTTACTATCAAATCGGCACCGAAAGCCCGTACGGCTTCGACCTCGGCCCATTCTACGGCATCGGCGAGGGAGCGGTGTACATCACCTCCTACTACGACACTGCGCAAGGATACCTGCAGACCGCCAACTATCCCTACTACTCGGCGCCGAGTTCCGTCTTCGGTCTGGGCTACGAGTACGACTACGCCTGGAACGGGGTGTTCTGGGACGACTTCGGCTATGCGGGATCCTATCAAGCCGGCTACTTCGGCTGAAGCTGCGGCAGCCGATTTGCCATCCAGCAGTCCGTCCGTGGCGCCCTGGGTGGAAACCCGCCTAAGCAATAGCAGGCGGTTCGGCGCGAGCCGGCTGAACCTGGCGGATTCCCGATGGAGACCTCAATGAGGAGATGGCGCCTTTTGCTGCTTCTCGGCCTCCTCGCTCTCGGCGGCTGCGTCGGCGGTCCGGTAGGATACCAGGGCGGCGCAGGGTACCTCGGCTATGACGACCCTGCTTACCTCGGTTACCGTGGCTACGGCTTAGGCTACTGGCGGCCATACCAGCACCATTGGCGTTACGGCAGGCCGCTTTCACCGCCGCCCGCCTTCGGGCTGGGGCGCCCTCCGCCTCCCCCACCGCCTGCTTTCAGGCTAGGTCCTCCGCCTCCTCCACCGCCTACCTTCAGGCCAGGCCCACCACCACCTCGTTGACATGCTTTGGGTGTCTATGTCTGAAACGGTATGTATGCAGAAGCCAGCGTTGGCCCGGCACCTGGATGCCTCTCCGCCTC
Organism: Skermanella sp.; assembly: GCF_059503625.1. Taxonomy (NCBI): domain Bacteria; kingdom Pseudomonadati; phylum Pseudomonadota; class Alphaproteobacteria; order Rhodospirillales; family Azospirillaceae; genus Skermanella; species Skermanella sp. The sequence continues at coordinate 961 of NZ_JCACHA010000758.1, read as the reverse complement.
CTCACCTTTGATAAGTGCCGCGCAGACCAAGTTAGCGGCTCTGCGGTCCCGGTGAGTGGCTCATGGAGAAGCATGGCACCAAGCGGCGCCGGGCCTGGAAGATGCTCCACCTCGCCACGGACGCCGGCACCGGGCGGATCAGCGCGTCGGTGCTGACCGACAAGGATACTGACGATGGCTCGCAGGTCGGCCCCTTGCTCGACCAGGTCGATGGTTCTGTGGCGTCCTTCACCGGCGATGGCGCCTGCGACCGGGACGAGGTCTATGCCGAGGTCGCGGCGCGGCATCCCGATGCGGCCGTCTTCGTCCCGCCACGCTCGAGCGCGGTGCCGAGTGACGCCGCCGAAACCGCGCCGACACGGCGGGACCAGCATCTGCAGCTCATCGCCGAGCGCGGCCGCATGGGTTGGCAGAAGGCATCAGGGTACAACTGGCGTGCTCTGGTGGAGGCCGGTATCGCGCGCAGGAAATGCGTCATCGGCGGCGGGCTGCGCTCGTAGATGGATAAGCGGCAAGCGACCGAAGTGGCCATCGCCGCCCACGTGCTGAACCGCATGCTCGAGCTCGGACGCCCGGAGTATGTCCGGATTGCGTGACCCGGAACACGGGCAGGCTCAGGGGGTCCAGGATCGAGTTGCCCTGACCGTTTCATCCTGGCTAGGGAGCAAACCAGCCCTGCTTCCTGCGTTGCCGTCCCACGAGGTAAAGCAGCAGCCGGGGAGCAACGGCAAGGAGGGGCCCCTTGGACAGTCCATTCGTCATGAAACTGGAGCAGTTCAGGCGCTTCTCCGACGAGGACCGGCGGCTGCTGAGCGAACTCACTTCCAAGCGCCAGCAGCAGTACGGGGCACGCGAGGACATCGTCCGCGAGGGCGAGCACTCACCTGACATCCACGTTGTCATCTCCGGCCTAGAGCACTTTGATGTTGCTTGGAATCGCGCGTTCTGATTCGACGCTGTT
>NZ_JCACHA010000757.1:4933-10248 GCF_059503625.1 Skermanella sp. | reverse complement strand
TGGAACACCACGGCGGCAGGATCTGGCTGACCTCGGAGCCGGGCAAGGGCAGCACCTTCCACTTCACGCTGGCGAAACAGGCGGCGGAAACGCAGGCGGCCTGATACCGGCGGCGGCTGGAGTTGGGCAGCCGCGGGCCGGTTATGGGTCCCGGTAGTTCAGAAGGTCGTGCTTCACCGATTTCCAGACCATCGACAGCATGTAGATGAAGGTGAAGCCGACGATGTTGAGCACCAGCACCACGGCGATCATGCCGAGCATGGATTGCTGGTCCAGGAACATCCGCAGGGTTCCGTCGAGGTGAAGGACGATCAGGACGGCGACGCTGCCGCCGACGATGCCCAGCGGCAGCAGCACTTTCAGCAGAACGGTCCGCAGGGTCTTGTGAGGGCGCCGGTCCATGGTCCGCTGCTCCCGCTATCGTGACGCCTGGAGATCAGGCGGGTGCCCGGCGTGCCGGACACCCCTGACATAGGCGGCAGGGCGCCTCAGAACATCGCTTCGAGCACGCGGTCCGGCGGTGCGTGCCCGTCGATGAAGGTCTTGATGTTGATGATGACCTTCTCGCCCATGTCGATTCGGCCTTCGATCGTCGCCGAGCCCATGTGCGGCAGCAGTACGACGTTGTCGAGCGTCAGCAGCTTGGGATTGACGGCGGGCTCGTGCTCGAACACGTCGAGTCCGGCGCCGGCCAGCTCGCCCTTCTGGAGCATGCGGGTCAGCGCGTTCTCGTCCACCACTTCGCCGCGCGACGTGTTGACGATGTAGCAGTGCGGCCGGAGAAGCTGGAGCCGGCGGGCCGACAGCAGATGGTACGTCGCCGGGGTATGCGGGCAGTTGATGGACAGGATGTCCATCCGCGCCAGCATCTGGTCCAGGCTTTCCCAATACGTCGCTTCCAGCTCGCCTTCGATCTCCGGATGGACGCGGCGGCGGTTGTGGTAGTGGATCGACAGGCCGAATCCGCGCGCCCGCTTGGCGAGCGCCTGACCGATCCGGCCGAGACCGACGATGCCCAGGCGCTTGCCCCAGATGCGGTGGCCCAGCATCGTGGTCGGACCCCAGCCCTTCCAGTCGCCGGAGCGGACCAGCCGCTCGCCCTCCGACAGGCGGCGCGACACGGCGAGCAGCAGCGCCATGGTCATATCCGCCGTGTCCTCCGTCAGGACGCCGGGAGTGTTGGTGACGGTGATGCCGCGCTGGCGCGCGGTCTTCAGGTCGATGTGGTCCACGCCGGTGCCGAACGAGGCGATCAGGCGCAGGTTGGGACCGGCCTGGGACAGCAGGCGGGCGTCGATCCTGTCGGTCACGGTGGGGACCAGGACGTCGGCGGTCTTGACGGCCTCGATCAGTTCCGACGGGCCGGGCGGCGTGTCGTCGTGATTGAGGCGGGTATCGAACAGCTCCATCATCCGCGTCTCGATGACGTCCGGCAGCTTGCGCGTGACGACTACGACGGGCTTTTTCTTCTCGGGCATCGTACCGGATCTCCCTGGCGGCTTCCCCTTGCCATACCAAGGCCCATGGCATCTTGTCCAGCGGCACCGCTGTCACGGTGACCACCTCTTAACGGACTTGCTATAGATTAGGCGATCCCGATCGGCCATACCGCTGCCACATTGAGTGACTAGCCCCTCCGTTGGGCTTACCAGACCAGAGTTCGCGTCCATGATCCTTGCCGCCCGTATCGGCATTCTCGCCCTTTGCCTGACCGTCCTGCCGTCTACCTTCGCCGGCATGCCGGCCGCCCAAGCCCAGGAATCGGAGTCGGTCCCCGGCATGGCTCCGCCCACGGGGCTGCCGGTCCCGCGCTTCGTCTCGCTGCGCTCGGCCGAGGTCAACGTCAGGACGGGTCCCGGCACCCGCTATCCGGTGGAATGGGTGTTCGTGAAACGCGACATACCGGTCGAGATCACGGCCGAGTTCGATACGTGGCGGCGCATCCGCGACTGGGAGGGCACCGAAGGCTGGGTCCACCAGAGCATGCTGTCGGGCAAGCGTGCGATCATGGTGCTGGGCGACGTCCGCACCCTGCGGCGATCGGCGGGCGACAGCGCCGGCGGACTTGCCAAGGTCGAGCCGGGGGTCGCCGGCAAGCTGCTGCACTGCCAGACCAACTGGTGCGAGGTCAATGTCGGCGGCTATCGCGGCTGGCTCCAGAAGTCTGAGTTCTGGGGCGTCTACCCGGCGGAGACGCTCGAGTAGTTTCACCGGAGGGAGATCGCGGCGGCCTCCGGCGAAGGGGTGGCAAATGGCCGCACGGGCGACCTGCCTGCGGCATCGGCCTTCAGGCCGACCGTTCGCGATGGAAACGCACACAATGAAGGCAAGAGATCCGTTTTCTTAACTGGTCGGATCTTTACGAAGATTGCCGAAAATCCCTGGCCAGCTCGCTACGGACCGCTTCCGGCAATATCGCCATATGCCCGTACTGCTCGTGCCCGATGCCCAGTATCACCTGCATACCCTCCTTCCGGAACTTCGCGATCTGATCGGGCGTCAGGGTGAAGTGAAGGAAGTGGACGCTCGACGCCTTGCCGGCCTCGCTGGTGCGCTCGACATCCCGTTCCGGTTCGGCGCTGACCGTCTCACCGTCGAATTGCAGGCTAATCGTGTTCTCGACGCCGCCCAGCCGGTTCAGCAGAGCGGCCCGCCGGACCGGGTCGTCGATCTCGAACATCAGGGTTGCGACCAGCTCTTCGCCTTTGGGGATCAGCGGGTTGTAGGCGAGGAGTTCGCCGGCGATCTGCTCTTCGCCGCCTTTCTCGATGCGCAGCATCTCGTGGATCTGGAGCCACATGGTATCGTAGCTCTCGAAATGGAAAGTCGCCGAAGGCCCGACGGATACCCGGCGGTTCTTCTTGACCGCGACCACCTCCCGGCGCTTGTCCGCCCTGATCCCGGCATAGTCTTCCATGGACAGGATATCGGCGCGGCTGAGTAAGGTCCTGGCGGGTGCCGTCGTCATGGAGCAATCCTTTCTCTGGCCTTTATGGGGCTGGCCTCAATGGGAATTCCGAGCCTCGCCGGCAGCCTCAGCCGGCAAGGCCGTAGGCGCGGGCGAAGATTTCGATCGGGTGCAAAGTCTCGAATTCGGCGGGAGGCTGCGGCGCATCCTTGCCCAGCCGCTCCATCCCTTGGGCGATATGGGCGCCGGCGAGCGGGCATTCGGATGCGACGAAGGCCTTGGCCTGCTTCAGCGCCTGGGTTGCCACCGGCTTGCCGATCTTCAGCGCCACCTCGTAGTTTTCCGTCATGATACCCCACGAACCGCCATGGCCGGAGCAGCGCTCCACCACCTTGACGTCCGGCGCCTTGCCCTCGGCGCCCGGGATCAGCCGCAGCATTTCCGCCGCCTTGGGACCCATGTTCTGAGCCCTGGCATGGCAGGCAAGGTGCAGCGTGACGCCGCCGGGCAGCGGCTTCAATCCTGGCGCCAGCCCGGCGTTCCGGGCGATGTCCACGACGTACTGGCTGATGTCGAAGGAATGGCTGGCGAGCTTTTCGACCGCCGCCCGGTGCGGCGCGTCCTGCGGCACGATCAGCGGCCATTCGAACTTCAGCATCAGGGCACAGCTCGGCACCAGGGCTATCACGTCGTAGCCCCGGTCGATCCATCCGGCCAGTTCGGCCGCCACCGCGGCCGCCCGGTCCGAGACGGCGGCCAGATCGCCCTGCTCGAGCTGCGGCATGCCGCAGCAGGCGGGATAGACGACTTCCGTCTCGACCCCGTTATGGGCCAGCACGGCGCGGGCGGCGGTGCCGATGGGCGGGTTGTTGTAGTTGACGAAGCAGGTGGCGTAGAGCACCGCCTTGCGTCCGAAGGCAGGCGCCTCGCGGTTCGGCGTCAGTCCGTCGGACTTCGCCCGGAGCGCGAAGGTCCTGCCGTGGAACTTCGGCAGGTGGGCGTCGCGGTGGATTCCGGCGACCGCTTCCAGCACCGGGCGGGTCAGCGTGTTGCCGGCATCGGATGCCCAATTGGCGACCGGAGCGGCGAGGGCCGCGAGCCTGCCGTTGCGGTCGGTCTTCGTCAGTTCGCGCACCGCCAGCGGCGTCCCGCCCTTGCGGTGCTCTATCGCGCGGTAGCGCAGCATCAGATGCGGGAAATCCAGGTCGAAGTCGTGCGGCGGCACGTAGGGGCACTTCGTCATGAAGCACAGGTCGCACAGCGTGCAGGCGTCCACCACAGGCTTGAACCGGTCGGAACTCACGTCATGCAGTTCGCCGGATTCGGTGGCGTCGATCATGTCGAACAGCCGGGGAAAACTGTCGCACAGGTTGAAGCAGCGGCGGCAGCCATGACACAGGTCGAAGACCCGGCGCAATTCGGCGTCGAGCTTTTCCTCGTCGTGGAAATCGGGATTCCGCCAATCGACCGGATGGCGGGTGGGAGCCTTCAGGCTGCCTTCGGATATCGTACCGGTTTCGGACATGACGGACCGCCCTCGCTTATGCACCAGAAGCGCCGGGTAACGGGAGCCCCTCAAGGGCCTGCCCCGGCGGCAGGCCCCTTAATCGGCGCGGCTGATTGTTGAAGGACGGACGGGAGCGCTCAGTTGAGCTGGTCGAGCGCCTTCTGGAAGCGGCCGGCGTGGGACTTCTCGGCCTTGGCGAGGGTCTCGAACCAGTCGGCGACCTCATCGAAGCCTTCTTCGCGGGCGGTCCGCGCGAAGCCCGGATACATGTCGGTGTATTCGTGGGTCTCGCCGGCGATGGAGGCAACCAGGTTCAGCTCGGTGTTGCCGATCGGCAGGCCGGTGGCGGGATCGCCGACTTCTTCCAGGAATTCCAAATGGCCGTGGGCGTGGCCGGTCTCGCCTTCGGCGGTCGAGCGGAACACGGCGGCGACATCGTTGTAGCCTTCGACGTCGGCCTTCTGTGCGAAATACAGATAGCGGCGGTTTGCCTGGCTTTCGCCAGCGAATGCAGCCTTCAAATTCTGCTCGGTCTTGCTACCTGAGAGTGACATTGATTCCTCCGCAGTTATGAAACGGTATTAATATGGTCCGTATGGATGCACTACGGTACCGTTCCGTCACTTTTATGCGCTGGGAGGATAATAAGAGTCAATTAATTTAGAAATATTCTAAAATGTTTTATTTCTGATTGTTGGCCTATCGCACTAATTTTCTTGCGCGCTTGGGATATCTCTCAGGCTTCCTCGGGCGCCAGCCTGATGATCACGTCCACCCGCGCCACCCGCGTACCCGCTGGGGCCGTCGGGAAATGCGCGACGGTCACGCTCTCCCCCGGAATGTCCTGGAGGTTGCCAGTGCCCTCGAAGAAGAAATGATGATGGTCGGAGGTATTGGTGT
>NZ_JCACHA010000757.1:0-4923 GCF_059503625.1 Skermanella sp. | reverse complement strand
AGGACCGCCCGGCCTCGACCACGACTTCGCGCAGCAAACCTGCGTCGGTGAACTGGTGCAGCGTGTTGTAGACCGTCGCCAGCGAAACCTGTACTTCGGCATCGACCGCTTCCGCATGCAGCTGCTCGGCCGTGATGTGCCGGTCGACCTTGTCGAACAGCAGGCGCGCCAAGGCCAGCCGCTGGCGGGTCGGACGGAGGCCGGCCTGTTGCAGCCGGTCCAGTGCATGCTTGAAGGGTCGTGTTCCAGTCATGGCCCTGCATATGGTAGCGGTTGAGGCATAAAAAAGGCGCCCACGAATTCGTCAGAATTATTTAGAACGAATCCAGGCGCATGTTCAAGCTTTTGAGAATTACGAGTCGAATTGTTCAATCCGCCGCTTCCCGGTCGGCTTGCTGGCGTGCCCACAATGCTGCATAGGCGCCGCCCCGGTTGAGCAGGGCCGCGTGGCTGCCGCGCTCGGCGATGCGCCCGTCCTCCAGCACCAGGATCTCGTCGGCGTGGACTACGGTGGAAAGCCGGTGGGCGATCACCAGCGTCGTGGTGCCCCGGCTGACTTCCCGCAGGCTCCGCTGGATGGCAAGCTCGGTATGGCTGTCCAGGGCCGATGTCGCCTCGTCGAACAGGAACAGGCGCGGGCGCTTCAGGATGGCGCGGGCGATGGCGACGCGCTGCTTTTCGCCGCCCGACAGCTTGAGGCCGCGCTCGCCGACCATCGTTTCGTAGCCGTCGGGCAGGCCGTCGATGAAGTCGTGGATCTGGGCCTGCCGCGCCGCCTGCTCGATCTCCTCCATGGAAGCGCCGGGCCGGCCGAACGCCAGATTGTAGAGGATCGTGTCGTTGAACAGCACGGCGTCCTGCGGAACCACCGCGATCGCCTCGCGCAGGCTCGCCTGGGTGACGGTCGCGATGTCGGCGCCGTCCAGCGTGATGCGGCCCGATGCCGGATCGTAGAAGCGGAACAGCAGGCGGCCGATGGTGGACTTGCCGGCGCCGCTCGGCCCGACGATCGCCAGCGTGCGGCCGGGCGGCACTTCGAACGACACGTCGTCCAGGACCGGCCGGCGCGGATCGTAGGCGAAGCCGACGTCTTCGAACCGCAGGCGCCCCGGTCCCTTCGGCAGGCTGCCGGCCCCGGCGGCGTCCGCGACTTCGGCCGGCTGGTCGAGCAGGGTCAGCATCTGCTCGACGTCGGTCAGCGACTGCTTGATCGAGCGGTAGAGCTGGCCCAGCCGGTCGAGCGGCCGGATGAGCTGGAGCAGGTAGGTGTTGACCAGCACGAAGTCGCCGACGGTCATGGCGCCCCCGGCCACCTTGGACGCCGCCAGCAGGATCATCGCGGTCAGCCCCACGCCCAGGATGGAGACCTGGAGGATGCCGGTCAGGCTGCGCCACATCATGGCGTTGACGGTCAGCCGCTCGACCTCCTGAAGGGCGCCGTCGTAGCGGTCCGCGATGTGGCGCTCGTTGCCGAAATACTTGACCGTCTCGTAGTTCAGCAGGCTGTCCACCGCCTTGCCGTGCGCCTCCGCCCCCTCGGCGACGGCGCGGCGCTGGCGGCGGCGCAGCCGTTCCGACCCGATCACGAGGCAGAAGCCGTAGAGCGCCAGCGTGACCACGATGATGCCGGCGAAGGCCGGGCTGAAGGCGCCCAGCAGCACGGCGCAGATGATCGCGATCTCGGCGAGCAGCGGCAGGATCAGGAACACCACGTCGAACAGCAGCTCGCGGATGCCGCGCATGCCGTTGTCGAGCACCCGGCTGATCTGTCCGGTGCGCCGCGCCAGATGGAAACGCAGGCTGAGTTCGTGAACGTGGCGGAAGACAGCCATGCCCATGTGCCGCTGCATCCGCTGCTCGATCGGCCCGTACATGGCCCAGCGCAGCTCGTTGAAGACCTTAGCCAGCCACTGCATCGCGCCATAGGCCAGCAGCAGCGCCACGGGAACGGCGATCGCCGCCTGACCGGGAGCGGAAATCCTGTCCACCGCCTGGGCGAACAGGATGGGCACCACGGCATTCAGCAGGGCCGTCAGGCACAGCAGCGCCATCGACAGCACCAGCCGCACCCGGAGGCCACGGTCGTCGCGCGGCCACAGGAACGGCAGCATCAGCCTGAAGATCCGGGCATCGACGGAGGGTAATGCTGGAGCGTCGGAAGGTCGTTCGTTCAGGATGCGCGGCATGGTTGGAAGCTGGGGTGCGGGAGGCGGGATGGCAATCCCCATCGGCGACCTTCCCCCAGCCCGCGATCTCGGCTAAATCCCTTCCATCATGAGTTTCGCGCACGCTATCGCCACCGTCGGCGGATTGACCATGCTGAGCCGGGTGGCGGGGTTCGCCCGCGACATCCTGACCGCCGCCATCCTGGGAGCGGGGCCGGTCGCCGACGCCTTCTTCGTGGCGCTCAAGCTGCCCAACTTCTTCCGCCGGTTGTTTGCCGAAGGGGCCTTCACCGTCTCCTTCGTCCCAATGTTCTCGGCGGAACTCCAACGAAACGGCCGCAGGGCGGCGCAGGGATTCGCGGAAGAGGCGCTGGCGGTCATGGTGACGGTGCTGCTGCCCTTCGTCATCGCGATGGTCGCGGCCATGCCCTGGCTGATGCACGCGCTGGCGCCCGGCTTCAGCGACGAGCCGGAGAAGTTCGCCCTGGCGGTCGATTTCGCCCGCATGACTTTCCCCTACCTGCTGCTGGTCTCGCTGGTGGCGCTGCTGGGCGGCGTGCTCAACTCGCTGGACCGTTTCGGACCATTCGCCGCAGCCCCGATCGCCTTCAACCTGACCCTGATCGCGGCGCTGCTGGTGGCGCGGGAGGCGGGAATGCCCGCCGGGCTCGTCATGTCGCAGGCGGTCACGGTGGCGGGGATCGTGCAACTGGTCTGGCTGGCCGCATCCTGCCGGGCGGCGGGGATCGGCCTCCGCCTCCGCTTGCCGCGCCTGACGCCCGACGTGAAGAAGCTGATGGTGCTGATGGTGCCGGGCGCCATCGGCACCGGGGTCATGCAGATCAACCTGTTCATCAATATCGTGCTGGCGTCCCTGCTTCCGTCCGGCGCTGTATCGTTCCTGTATTATGCCGACCGGCTCAACCAGTTGCCGCTGGGGGTGATCGGCATCGCCATCGGGACGGCGCTGCTGCCGGTATTGTCGCGCCATGTCGCCGGCGGCGACCATGGCGCCGTGCGCCACTTCCTCAGCCGCGCGCTGGAGTTCTCGCTGATGCTGGGGCTGCCGGCGGCGGTCGCCCTGCTGATAACCGCCCAGCCGATCATCCATGTCCTGTTCGAGCGCGGCGCCTTCGGCCCGCATGAGACTTCCGCCACCGCGCAGGCGCTGGCGGCCTATGCCATCGGCATCCCAGCCTTCGTGATCGTCAAGGTGCTGAGCGCCGCCTTCTTCGCCCGTCAGGATACCGGAACGCCGGTCCGGGTCGCGATAGCGGTGACCCTGACCAATGCAGCCCTGGGGTTGGCGCTGATCCAGCCGCTCGGCCATGTCGGGATCGCGCTGGCGACGGGCGTCACCGCCTGGATGAACGCGGCCCTGCTGGGCTGGCTGCTCCACGCCCGAGGTAATTTCCAGATCGACGACCGGCTGCGCCGCCGCGCTCCCCGCCTGCTGGCGGCCGGGCTGGTCATGGGGGTGGCGCTCCAGGCCGCGTCATGGCTGCTGGCGCCGTGGCTGGACGGACCTATGGCACTCAGGACGACGGCGCTGGCAGCCCTGGTCGGCATCGGCGCCGCCGTCTATTTCGCCGTCGCCCACGGCATCGGCGGCGTCCGGCTGGGGGAGATCGGCATTCTGCTGAAGCGTGCGCCGGAACCGCCCGGCGCCGCTTGACCGGCCCCGCCGCAGAGGGGATAACAGCCGGGCCATCCTCTCAGGGTATATTCGGAGACGACCAGTGAACCGCATCTTCTCGGGCATGCAGCCGACCCGCCAATTGCATCTGGGCAACTATCTGGGTGCCCTGCGCAACTGGGTCGCCTTGCAGGACCAGTTCGAGAGCATCTTCTGCATCGTCGATCTGCATGCCCTGACGCTGCCGCAGGACCCCGCCGTCCTGCTGTCGAACACGCGGGAAGTGACGGCGGCCTATATCGCCGCCGGCATCGATCCCGACCGCTGCATCATCTTCAATCAGGCGGCGGTCGCGGCCCATTCCGAACTGTCCTGGATCCTGTCCTGCCACACCCCGATGGGCTGGCTGAACCGGATGACCCAGTTCAAGGAGAAGGCCGGCAAGCACCGGGAGAATGCTGCCCTCGGCCTCTACGCCTACCCGGTCCTGATGGCTGCCGACATCCTGGTCTACAAGGCGACCCATGTGCCGGTCGGCGAGGACCAGAAGCAGCACCTGGAACTGGCGCGCGACATCGCCGGCGCCTTCAACCGGCACTACGGCAACGACTTCTTCCCGCTGCCCGAGCCGCAGATCCTGGGCGAGGCGACCCGCGTCATGTCGCTGCGCGACGGCTCGAAGAAGATGAGCAAATCGGACGAATCCGACTATTCGCGCATCAACCTGACCGATGACGCCGACACCATCGCGCTCAAGGTCCGCAAGGCCAAGACCGATCCGGAACCGCTGCCGGAAGCGGTCGAGGACTTGGAGAAGCGGCCCGAAGCCGACAACCTCGTCACGATCTATTCGGCGCTGGCCGGAACCTCCCGCCAGGACACGCTCAGCCAGTTCGCCGGGCAGCAGTTCAGCGCCTTCAAGGGCAATCTGGTCGATCTGGCGGTGGCGAAGCTGGCGCCGATCAGCACGGAAATGAACCGCCTGATGTCCGATGTCGGCGAGATCGACCGCATCCTGCGGCATGGCGCCGACAAGGCGAGCGCCATCGCCTCGGCCAACCTGTCGGACATCAAGGACATCATCGGCCTCCTGCGTCCCTGATGCGTATCCTCGTCACCGGT
>NZ_JCACHA010000756.1:0-10309 GCF_059503625.1 Skermanella sp. | reverse complement strand
GCCACGGCCCAACCTACGGCGGCGTTCCCGGTCGTAATAAAAAAGGCCGCTGCCCTTCCAGGCAGCGGCCTTTTCCGTTCAGTGCAGCGTCAGGACATCATGTCCCGGTGCGGCGTTCCGTGAAGTCGATCACTTCGGCGCCGGCATGGACCGTCCGGGCCGCGGCAGCGGCGGAGCGCTGGAAGGCCAGCACGACGGCCGCCATCTCGCGGCTGGTCGCCGGGGTCAGCGGGCGGCCCGGCAGGCGGGTGATGCCGTCCTCGCCGACTTCGCCGTCCATCAGGCGGCGGAGCGCCTCGCGTCCACGGCAGAGACGGGACTTGACGGTGCCGACCTTGGCGCCGAGCACGTCTGCGGCTTCCTCGTAGCTCATGCCCTCGAGGCCGATCAGCAGAAGCACTTCGCGCATTTCCGGCGTCAGGCGGGCAAGGGCGCGCTCGAGGTCGCGGACCGCAAGCCCATGCTCCTGTGCGGCGGGCGCCGGCGGGCTCAGGGCCTCCAGCGTCTCGTCCGGCGTCGCCGTGGTGCGGGCGCGGCGCAGTTCGTTGATGTGCGCATTGCGCAGGATCGTGAATAGCCAGGCACGCATGTTGGTGCCGGGAGTGTAACTGTCCAGACGCGTCAACGCCCGTTCCAGAGTGTCCTGTACAAGATCGTCAGCCCGCTCGGGGTGACCTACCAATGCTCGCGCAAAACGGCGCAAAGCCGGGATTTCCTGTTCCAACCGGTCGAGCGTGTTTTCAGACATTTGTTACGGCCTCCCCGGACATTTCGGTCTTCGCCCTGTTACATACGCATGAGATGGCTGAGCGCAACACCATTTGACCACTTCCTGACCGAGTTTGAACCACCTTGGCGGTGGCGAACCCGATCTGCTTGGATGAGCCACCATCCCGGAACTCACCACTGGACGCGGAACGCGAACCAGAATTCAGATATCCGAGACGTAAAACCATAGACGCCTTCTTTGTTCCCACAGATTGCGATAAATCGTACCTCGGTAATTTATCCTTTGGGACCGCGCGACTTTCGATCACGGCAACGGTTAACAATGTATCGATTCACGACTGATCTGTGGAACGTCGTGCGTGTAATTATGATATGGCATGGGTGACGTGCAACACGACCTATCTTTAAGAAACAATTTCCTACCTCCAACGTCATAAATCAGCGCCTTCGATTCCCTTTTATGTCACAACAACAGCAAGTTCACGTTCTCCGGCCACTCCGTGACGAAGATTCAGGCCTGACTACTGGCTTGGCTATGGAAAACGGTTGCGGGGAACCCCGCCTTTGAATTAGAGATACCGTCCTGTCACAAGGTTTGTGCAGCAAGGCCCGACCCGGCTTGACGGCACGGGCTTTAACGAAGACTTAACCATAAGGCGCCATCTTGGCACCAGCAGCCGACCTCCCGACCTTCTCCGGTCGATGGTCGATTGACCGAAGGCAGACATTGGTGAAAACGCAGTTTCGCATGACCGACTTCACGAAGGCCCCCCGTGGGAGCCGTGGTGATGTGCGCGTGCGGCGCTTCGCCGGTGAGTCCGACGTGCTGCTGTCTGCCCGTGGGCTGCATGGGGCTCTCCTTCTGCGACTTATGCGCCCCTGAGCGCCGCCGTCTCGTTTGACAGGTGTTCAGGGGGATCATGGCGCTCAGCGCCATCCGTTGAGGTCGCATCGATGATTCCGGTATCGTCCGCCATAGGGTCCTCTGGGACCGCGGGCGCCGGGAAGCTCAGAAGGAACAGGTTCCATGAACGCCATCTCCTCTTCTCCGAACGCCACTCCCGCCGCTGACGCCAACCGCGTCATCATCTTCGACACCACCTTGCGCGACGGCGAGCAGTCGCCCGGCGCCTCCATGAACCTGGAGGAGAAGCTGCGCATCGCCCATGTGCTGGAAGAGATGGGCGTGGATGTGATCGAGGCGGGTTTTCCGATCGCCTCCAACGGCGACTTCGAAGCGGTGCGCGAAATCGGGCGCGTCATCAAGAACTCCACCATCGCCGGCTTGTCGCGCGCCAACCGCCGCGACATCGACCGCGCCGCCGAGGCGCTGCAGTTCGCCGAGCGGAAGCGTATCCATACCTTCATCTCCACCAGCCCGCTGCACATGAAGTACAAGTTGCAGATGGAGCCGGAAAAGGTGCTGGAAGCCATCTGGGACAGCGTCACCCACGCCCGCAATCTGGTCGAGGACGTCGAGTGGAGCGCCGAGGACGGATCGCGCACCGAGCACGACTTCCTGTGCCGCTGCGTCGAGACCGCGATCAAGGCCGGCGCCACCACGATCAACATCCCCGACACGGTCGGCTACGGCGTACCGGACGAATACGCCGCCTTGTTCACCATGCTGATCGACCGGGTGCCGAACGCCGACAAGGCGATCTTCTCCGTTCACTGCCACAACGATCTGGGTCTGGCGGTCGCCAACTCGCTGGCCGGCGTCGCCGCCGGCGCCCGGCAGATCGAATGCACGATCAACGGCCTGGGCGAGCGCGCCGGCAACGCGGCGCTGGAAGAGATCGTCATGGCGATGCGCACCCGCGCCGATGCCATGCCCTACACCACCGATATCAAGTCCGAGCAGATCATGACGGCGTCCCGTCTGGTCTCCGCCGTGACGGGCTTCGTCGTCCAGCCGAACAAGGCGATCGTCGGCAAGAACGCCTTCGCGCATGAATCCGGCATCCACCAGGACGGCATGCTGAAGAACGCGCAGACCTACGAGATCATGACGCCGGAGTCGGTCGGCCTGAACCGCTCGACACTGGTCATGGGCAAGCATTCCGGTCGCGCCGCCTTCCGCGCCAAGCTGAAGGAACTGGGCTACGCGCTGGGCGACAATGCGATCGAGGAAGCCTTCGTCCGCTTCAAGGATCTGGCCGACAAGAAGAAGGACATCTTCGACGAGGATATCGTGGCGCTGGTCGACGACAGCATCGGCAGCACCAACGAGCGCATCCGCTTCGTTTCGCTGATGGTCGTCGCCGGTTCCAAGGGACCGCAGAAGGCCGAGCTGGAGCTGGAGATCGACGGCCAGCCCGTCAGCACCACCGCCACCGGCTCCGGCCCCGTCGATGCGACCTTCAACGCCATCGGCGCCCTGTTCCCGCACGAAGCCCGCCTGCAACTGTACCAGGTCCACGCTGTCACCGAGGGCACCGATGCCCAGGCGGAAGTGACCGTGCGGCTGGAGGAGAACGGCAAGACCGTGAACGGTCAGGGAGCGGACACGGATACCCTGGTGGCAAGCTGCCGCGCCTATGTGCACGCTTTGAACAAGTTGCTGACCAAGCGTCAGAAAACTGCGCCGGAAGCACTCTCCGCTTGAGTGATTTACGGCGTTGCTCTATGGAAAAGGGTGGCGGATCTTCTATGATCCGCCATCCAGATTACCCCAAGCGGCGGTTTGTCCCTGAACCGCCGTTGCCTCGGATGCGCCGTCTCAACCGGATAAAGAGTTAATCAACTCCATGTTTTCCAAACTGCTCGGCGTCCTCTCGGCCGACATGGCAATCGATCTGGGCACGGCCAACACCCTCGTTTACGTAAAGGGTCGCGGCATCGTCCTGAACGAACCTTCGGTCGTAGCGATCGCCACTATCCGCGGCAAGAAACAGGTTCTCGCGGTCGGTGACGAAGCAAAGATGATGCTCGGGCGCACGCCCGGCAACATCCAGGCGATCCGGCCCCTGAGGGACGGCGTCATCGCCGACTTCGATGTCGCCGAGGAGATGATCAAGCACTTCATCCGCAAGGTGCACAACCGGCGCAGCTTCGCCAGCCCGCAGGTCATCATCTGCGTGCCGTCCGGTTCCACCGCGGTCGAGCGGCGCGCGATCCAGGAGTCCGCGGAATCGGCGGGCGCCCGCCGCGTCTTCCTGATCGAGGAGCCGATGGCCGCCGCGATCGGCGCCGGCCTGCCGGTGACGGAGCCGACCGGCTCGATGGTCGTCGATATCGGCGGCGGCACGACGGAAGTCGCCGTATTGTCGCTGGGCGGCATCGTCTACTCCCGCTCCGTCCGCGTCGGCGGCGACAAGATGGACGAAGCGATCATCGGCTATATCCGCCGCAACCACAATTTGCTGGTCGGCGAAGGGTCCGCGGAGCGGATCAAGAAGGAAATCGGCTCCGCCTGCCCGCCCGAAGACGGCGAGGGCCGGATCATGGAGATCAAGGGCCGCGACCTGATGAACGGCGTGCCCAAGGAACTGATCATCAGCGAGCGCCAGATCGCCGAGTCCCTGGCGGAACCGGTCAGCGCCATCATCGAAGCGGTCAAGGTGGCGCTTGAGCACACGGCGCCGGAGCTGGCCGCCGACATCGTCGACAAGGGCATCGTACTGACCGGCGGCGGCGCGCTGCTGAGCAACATCGACTACGTGCTGCGCCATGCGACCGGCCTGCCGGTCTCCATCGCCGACGACCCCCTGTCCTGTGTGGCTTTGGGCACAGGCCGGGCTCTCGAAGAGATGAAGACGCTTAAGCACGTTCTCATCCAGATGTACTCCTGATATCCATATAGCGGGCCGCCACCCCCTTATTGGGAGTGGCGGCACATGAAGCGCGCGGTCTCCGGTCCTTCCTGGTCCGGCGCATCGCTTGGTGCGCCACGGGTCCGGGATCGGCTTGGGGCCGGCATTCTTAGCATAGGGAAGGTCCAGTGAAGTCACGCACCACCGGCTCCGTGGTTCGTCTTGCCGCTCCCCTGCGCGCGCTGGCCCAGCGATTCTCGTTTCTTCTGCTCGTGCTGGCCGCCATCGCCCTGATGATGGTCGGCAAGATCGACACTGTCCTGGTCGAAGGCATGCGCAACCGCGTGACCGACGCCTTCACGCCTATCCTGGACGCGATTTCCCGACCCGCCGCGACGGCGGCCCGGTTCGTCGAAAGCGTCAACGAAGTCATCAACCTGCACAGCGAAAACGAGCGCCTGCGGAACGAGAACGCTTCGCTGCTCCGCTGGCAGCAGGCCGCGCAACGCCTGGACGCCGAGAACCGCAGCCTGCGCAGCCTGCTCAACTACAAGCCGGAACTCGCGTCCTCCTACATCACGGCCAGGGTCGTGGCCGATCCCGGCGGCGCTTTCGTCCGCACCGTCGTCACATCAGCCGGGCATCGCGACGGCGTGCGGCCCGGTCAGGCGGCGGTCGCCGGACAAGGGCTGATGGGGCGGGTCGTGCAGGTCGGCGAATGGTCGTCGCGCGTGCTGCTGGTCACAGACCTCAACTCCCGTATTCCCGTCGTCATCGAGCCGTCGCGCCAGCGCGCCGTGATGGCCGGCGACAACTCCGGCCAGCCGAAGCTGCTCTACCTGCCCGGCGATGCCTCGCTCGCGGTCGGCGACCGGATCGTCACGTCGGGTCATGGCAGCATGTTCCCGCCGGGATTGCCGGTCGGGCTGGTGGCGAGCGTCAGCGACAACTCGGTCAGGGTTCAGCCTTTTGTGGATCTGGGACGCGTCGAACATCTCCAGCTCGTCAATTTCGGGCTGCCCGGCGGCCTTGGCGCCAACGATCCCGTTATCGGTGCCGGCGGCCTTCAGTGAGCGAATACACAGGGACATTGACTGGGCGTTTGCCATGACGGGCGGGTTCTGGGGCAAGATCGATCAGGCCGGACGCAACATCGCACCGCTGGCGGTGACGGTGGCGCTGATGCTGATCGGCATGGCGCCGCTGCACCTGCCCAACTACGCCACGATAGCCCCTGCCCTGCCGCTGATGGCGCTTTATTATTGGGTGATCCACCGGCCCGACCTGCTGCGGCCCAGCCTCGCCTTTGGTCTCGGCCTGTTGCAGGACCTGCTGAGCGGCACGCCGCTCGGCATGACGCCGCTGATCTACGTACTGGTCTATTGGGGCGTGCTGACCCAGCGGCGCTTCTTTCTGGGCACGTCCTTCGCGATGCTGTGGTTCGGCTTCGCGCTGATCGCGTTCGGCGCCGGCTTCGTCGGATGGCTTGCCTATTCGATCCTCAACCTGCGCCTGCTGTCGCCCGACCCGGCCCTGATGCAGGCGCTGATGACCGTGGTCCTGTTTCCCCCGTTCGGCTGGATGTTCATGCGCATCCACCGGGCGTTCCTTCAGCACTGACGGGAAGTCTTGCCGCCATGGTGGAGCGCGATACCGACAGATACCGCAGCCTGTCCCGACGGGCGCTGATGCTGGGCGGCATCCAGGCCGGCCTGATATCGACCCTGGTCGGCCGCATGTATTATCTCCAGGTCCTGCAATCCGACCGCTACACCATGCTGGCGGAGGAAAACCGCATCAACATGCGGTTGCTTACTCCATCGCGCGGGCAGATCCTCGACCGGTTCGGCGTTCCGCTGGCGGTCAACCAGCAGAACTTCCGCGTCGTGATAGTGTCCGAGCAGGCGCGCAAGATCGACCGCATGCTGAACCTGATCTCCGAGATCGTCCCGCTGACCGACGCCGATTACCGCCGCATCACCCGCGAGATCCAGCGCAAGCGCGCCTTCGTCCCGGTTACGGTCAAGGAGAACCTGACCTGGGAACAGGTCACCATGATCGAGGTCAACGCCCCCGACCTGCCCGGCGTGTCGATCGACGTCGGCGAGTTGAGGAACTACCCTTACGAGGCCGCGACGGCTCATCTGCTCGGCTATGTCGGCGTCGTCTCGGAATCGGAACTGAACGGCGACCCGGTGCTGACCCTGCCGGGCTTCCGCATCGGCAAGGCGGGCGTCGAGAAATTCCACGATGCCAGCCTGCGCGGCGTCGCCGGCACCAGCCAGCTCGAGGTCAACTCGGTCGGCCGCGTCATCCGCGAGCTGTCACGGGACGAGGGCCAGCCCGGCCGCGACATCACGATGACGATCGATATCGGGCTGCAGCAATACACCCAGGACCGTCTGAACGCCGAGAAGAGCGCCGCCGCCGTCGTGATGGACGTCCATACCGGCGGCATCTACTCGATGGCCTCCCACCCCAGCTACGACGCCAACCTGTTCACAACAGGCATCAACGCTGAAACCTGGGAGGAACTGCTGTCGGATCCGACCACGCCGCTGTCGAACAAGGTCGTGGCCGGCCAGTACGCGCCGGGTTCCACGTTCAAGATGATGGTGGCGCTGGCAGCATTGGACAGCGGGATCGTCGGCCCCCGGCACAGCGTGTTCTGCCCCGGCCACATGGACCTGGGTGACCACCGCTTCCATTGCTGGAAGAAGGGCGGACACGGCACGGTCGATTTCGTCGGCGCGCTCAAGCATTCCTGCGACACCTTCTTCTACGATCTGGCGAAGCGGATCGGCATCGACCGCATCCACGACATGGCGAAGCGCTTCGGGCTGGGCCAGCGGCTGCAACTCGACCTGCCTGGCGAACGGCCCGGACTGATCCCCAACCGCGACTGGAAGCAGGCCAACCTCGGGAAGTCCTGGACGCAAGGCGAATCGCTGATCGCCGCGATCGGCCAGGGCTATGTGCTGGCGACACCGCTCCAGCTCGCGGTGATGCAGTCGCGGCTGGTCAACGGCGGTTTCGCGGTCAAGCCGCACCTGACCCGGCAGATCGAGCGCGGCGCCGGCGAGCAGACGGCATGGCCGGCGATCGGCATCAACAAGGCCCATCTGGACATCACGCTCGCTGGTCAGAACGCCGTCATGAATCAGGGCGACGGCACCGCCTTCAAGATGCGCATCACCGAACCGGGCTTCGAGATGGGCGGCAAGACCGGCACCAGTCAGGTCCGCCGCATCACAATGGCGGAGCGCAGCACCGGCGTCCTCAAGAACGACCAGCTGCCCTGGCGTCAGCGCGACCACGCACTGTTCGTCGGCTTCGCGCCGATCAACGCGCCGCGCTATGCCTGCGCGGTGATCGTCGAGCATGGCGGCGGCGGCTCCGCCGTGGCGGCGCCCATCGCCCGCGACCTTCTGCTGGAGGTCCAGCGCCGCGACAGCGCGCGGGGATCGGCGCAGGTCTCGCGGGCCGAGCCCGTGGTGGAACCGGCGGCTGCGATCGCCGTCAAATCGGGCGCTGCGCGAAAGGTCGGCGGATGAGCGGCGATTATCTCGGCCATCAGTCGGAACTCAGCCTGGGCGAGAAGCTCTGGCAGATCAACTGGAAGCTGATCCTGCTGCTGACGTCCATCGCGGCGGTCGGCTGGACGATGCTTTATTCGGCGGCCAACGGCAGCATCGACCCCTGGGCCTCGCGGCAAGCGACCCGGTTCGGTATCGGCCTGTGCGTCATGGTCGCGGTCGGGCTGATCGACCTGCGGATCTGGCTGCGCCTGTCCTATCCGATCTACGCGGTGGCGCTTGTGCTGCTGATCGCCGTCGAGATCGTCGGCGAGATCGGCATGGGCGCCCAGCGCTGGATCGACCTCGGCGTGATCCAGATCCAGCCGTCGGAGATCATGAAGATCGCCATCGTGCTGGCGCTGGCGCGCTACTTCCACGGCGCCTCGCTGGAGGAGGTCGGCCGCCCCACTTTCCTGATCGTGCCGCTGCTGATGGTGCTGGCCCCGGTCGGTCTGGTGATGAAGCAGCCGGACCTGGGAACGGCGCTGATGGTCATGATGGTCGGCGGCGCCATCTTCTTCCTGGTCGGCGTGCGGCTGTGGAAGTTCGGCATCATCCTCGCCGGCGGCGCCGCGTCCATCCCGGTCGCGTGGCAGTTCCTGCACGACTACCAGAAGAACCGCGTGCTGATCTTCCTGAACCCGGAAAACGACCCGCTCGGCGCCGGCTATCACATCACCCAATCCAAGATCGCGCTCGGTTCCGGCGGCATCGCCGGCAAGGGCTTCCTGATGGGCAGCCAGAGCCACCTGAACTTCCTTCCGGAAAAGCAGACCGATTTCATCTTCACGATGCTGGCGGAGGAACTGGGCATGATCGGCGGCACCGGGCTGCTGCTGCTCTACAGCCTGCTGATCGCCTATGGCATCGTCATTTCGCTCCGCTGCCGCAACCAGTTCGGCCGGCTGGTCGGCCTGGGCGTCTCGACCAACCTGTTCCTCTACGTCTTCATCAACATCGCCATGGTGATGGGCCTGATCCCCGTGGTCGGCATCCCCCTGCCCCTGATCTCCTACGGCGGCACCGCCATGCTGACAGTACTGTTCGGCTTCGGCCTCGTCATGTCCGTCTACATCCACCGCGACATCCGGATCACCCGGCGGACGATGGCGGGGGATCTTTGAGAAGGTGATCGAGACGAGGCAGTAGAAAAAAACTGTCGTGAAAGCGTTTTTTTGCCATCGACAAGCCGGGAGCGCTTTGCTATCTACCCCTCGTCGCCGGGCGCTGGTGCAAAACACCGGATCGCGGCGCGGAATACAGAGGGTGCATAGCTCAGTTGGTAGAGCAGCTGACTCTTAATCAGCGGGCCCAAGGTTCGAGTCCTTGTGCACCCACCAAATTCTGAAAAATCCGGCAAACAATGTTTGCCGGATTTTTTGTATTTCAGCATCCAACTTTGGATCGGATCGTAAGAGCGCGAAGACCGGCGACAAGCGTCTTGACCCGATCTTTTCTTGCGCACACACTATGCGCATGAATCTTGCGGAGGTTGATATGGCACGAGGCACGGCACTGCGGAAACCGACCAACGTCTCGGCCCGGACCGACTTGGTTTCCGAAGCCAAAGCATTGGGTATCAACCTTTCCGAACTGTTCGAAAGCGCTCTTGAAAACGCCGTGCGCGAAGCTCGGCGGAAGCAATGGGTTGAAGAGAATCGCCAAGCATTTGCGGATTACGACAGGTTTGTCGAAACGCATGGGGTTTTCAGCGACGGCAAACGGCTGTTCTGACGTGCGTTTTCTTGATGTCTGCCGCAACCCTGCCGCCCATGGACGTGATGGTCATCCGGCACCATTCCTTCTTATCGTCCAAAGCGACCTGATTCAGGTGCGGGGCTCACGCGTCGTTGTGCCCTTGGTGCGCGTGAAAGAAGCCGGAACACCGATCAACGGGCTGATGCCGATCTTTGAGATCGAAGGCGAGCGAGTGGTGATGATGACGCCGCAGATTGCCGGCATCTCCACCGCTGAAATTGGACCTGTCGTCACCAGTCTTGCCGAACATCGGTTCGATATCAGGACGGCGATCGACATCCTGACAGGCGATCTTTGAAAGCCATACTCTGAAAATCACAAAGGGGCTGCCGGGAAACGTCTCCCGACAGCCCCTTCAATCAACCTCAGCTCACGCCGAGCGCCACGAAGCGCAGGTCGCCCTGCCGGTCCACCAGCAGCAGCACCGTCTTGCGGTTGGCGTCGCGGGCGGCTTTCACCTTGGCGGCCACATCCTGGGGAGTGGCAACC
>NZ_JCACHA010000755.1:0-10334 GCF_059503625.1 Skermanella sp. | reverse complement strand
CCCCGGCCTCACCCTACCCAAAGCCATCCAGACCGGCGATCGCTGCAACAAGGCGTACCGACGTCGGTAAACCTGGCGCTGTGAACGTGCATCCGATGGCGGCGTCGAAACAGAACCCGCAAGCCCGTGCGATTGCAAAAGTGCTCTGGTCGCGGAGCTTGGCCAACGGTGGGCCGGCAGGAAACCAAGTATCAAGAAGACCTTCTGACCAGCGTTCTTGACAACCGAACCGGATCAATGATCCCGGTCTATTATCTTCCAGTAACTGTCCTTCCTGACAACCAGACCATTGCGGAAGGTGAAAAAATCACAGCCATTGGCTTCCAGCTTCTGGCCAGTTCCGGCATCAGTCCCGCGAATTGTCCATTTCGACATGCCGCTGTCGCCATCCACGTAGTGGCTGTCATCCGTGTAGGTGACATCCGGCATACCGGTGAAGCGCATTTGCAATCCCTCACGGACCGCAGCGGCACCTTCAAATCGTCGTCCCCACCGATCGGCACCGCGCGGGGTTTCCAGAATGCAATCCTCGGCGAAGAAGTGCATCACCTTGTCTATGTCACGGCTGTTGAAGGCGGCGAGGATATCCTGCAGCAACTTCACACTGGGCTTCTGTGCCATCTGTCTCTCCCGGAGGATGCTCAAAAGCGGCAACGACGAGGTCGGGCAGGTTGGGCGCTAGAAGTCCAACGCCTCGACGAACCGGCCGGCGTCTGACACCCAGCCGAAGAGCAGCTGGATGTTGAGGAGCGACGCCTCGTGGTTGCTCCGCGGCAGGCCCGCCCCGATCGGCTCCCCGGTGCAGTCCTCCAGCACCACGCAGTGGTAACCGCGGAACATGGCGTCCCGCACCGTGGACTCTACGCAGATGCTCGTCGTGCAGCCCGTCACTATGAGGTGCCGCACGTCTCGGGCGCGGAGAAGGGAGTCGAGTCTGGTTTCGAAGAAGCCGCTGTAGTAGTTCTTGGACACCACGAGGTCGCCTGGGCGCGGTGCAAGCGCGGGCAGGATTTCGGTGTTCCAGGTGCCCTCGACGAGAATGCGCCCAGCACGCCCGTCCGGCGCGGGCACCTCAGCACCGAGCCCCAGGGCAGCGTGCTTGATCCGGTTGGGTGAATCCGGGGCGCCTGCATCGGACAGGTCAGGGCGGAACTGCATGACGATGTAGGCGACCAGCAAGCCGGCCGCGCGCGCCGCGTCCACCACCCGAACGGTTGGGTCAATGGCGCGCTGGATCGGGTTGATGTCGATGCCGGCACGGTCGAACATGCCGCCGCGAGTACCGAAATCGTTTTGCATGTCTATGACCAGGACAGCGGCCCGGCCGGTTTCGATCCGCACCGGCTCCGGCCGGGCGTCGAGGGTGATCAGGCGGCTTTGCGACGGCATGTGTGTGCCCTCCCGCTCCGCGCCGGTCCCCCGGCGCTCAGCGAGCATGGTAGTGCCTTCATAGCGTGGGCAAGGAGCCATTTGTCGAAAGGCTCCGCCTGTCTGTTGAATTCAGTGCCCATAACTCGAGACGCAGCCCGAGCCGACAGGCACTCGGGGTCAACGATGCTATTTCGCCTTGACCTGCACGGGGCATTTACACATGCGGTAAGAAGGGCCGGCGCTGCGAACAGGATCATCGATCCTGGTTCGATACAGGATCAGGCCTGCTCAAGCAAAAGCAAACTCTGCGGCGTCGGCGGCAGTGGCGTTACGGTCATCCGTCCAGAACCTGCCGCCTGAGCCATGTGTTCAAACTCATGGGCTGTGTAGGCCTCGCCTTGTGGTGTCGAGGCAAGCATCTGGAACGAGAACATGGCCGGGAAGCGCGGCGACACCCGGTCCTCGTTCAGCACCTGTTCGACGACGGCAGCGCGGCCGCCCGGGGCTAGGCTTTCACACGCCCTGCGGAGGAGGACTACACAGGTGTCGCGGTCGAGTTGGTGCAGGAAGTTGGTCAACAGGACTAAGTCGAACCCTTCGCCCCAATCCACTTCGAACGCGCTTCCAGGCAGAGGGCGATAGCGATCCGACACTCCGGCCGCTTCGGCATTCTCCAGGGCGACCGCAAGCACGGCCTGCCAGTCAATGGCGGTGACGGTCGCGCCCGGAATGGTCTGGAGGACCGCTACGCCGAACATGCCGTGGCCGCAAGCGATGTCGAGCACCTTACGTGGGCC
This sequence comes from Skermanella sp., assembly GCF_059503625.1. Classification (NCBI taxonomy): domain Bacteria; kingdom Pseudomonadati; phylum Pseudomonadota; class Alphaproteobacteria; order Rhodospirillales; family Azospirillaceae; genus Skermanella; species Skermanella sp. The sequence goes on along the minus strand of NZ_JCACHA010000755.1, from coordinate 8,166 downwards.
CAGCGAGCCAGCTCGGACGCGACCTTCGCCGCAACCGGCACCCTGGACGGGCCCATCGCGCGGGCGAACTTCACCCAGATCGGATGATCAGGCGCATTGGTCGCCAGCCCGACAGAGCCACCGTTGCGGACATAGGAAGCCGGGCTGTCCAGGAAGAGCGCCATCATCTCAGGCGCGGCCAGATACTCGGCAATGCTGCCGGTCCAGGAGGGCGAGCTTCGGTCCAGGAACGCGGCTGAGGACGGGGTGAGCCGGTAATCGCTGGCCTGCTTCTCAAGGTGCCCCTGAACGGTGAGGTAGTCGCAAAGAATACGGATACCGCGAGTTGCCGCTCCGGTCGATTGCGCAAGCCCCTCGGCCGTAGTGTTGCCGCGCCCAATCGCAGAGAAAAGGTCGAGTTCGATGGCTGCCTTCAATGCTGCCGTCTGCTGGTAGGCAAGGATAGCATCCATGATCAAAGCGGGTGACGCGTCGGCCATGCTCCCCTCCCTTCGGTATTCCTCTAAGCCTGCACCCGACCGTATGCTGTCCTAATACCCAGGCCAGGCATTGCGCTGCACGAAATGCGTAGCCTCGGCAGCCACCTTCGGGACAGCCTCGACAGCGGCAGCGGTCGCGCCCTCGGAGCCGCGGCACGGTTTGATGAGACAGCCGGCTGCGGTAGAAGTCACCGCAACCGGAGGTCAGACCAGTGGACCACAACCACAGCGACAAGCCCTTGGGAGCACCGGCGTGTGCCCGGAACGCTGACGCCGGCGCCCCCACGGGCGGCGCCGGGCCAGAGCGTCGCAACTCTGCCCAGCGCAAGCTGCTATCACACCCCGAATTAAATCCGCACCGAGCAACCCGGCCTTGCTCAGTGCCTGCCCGCTACCCTACCCTTGGCCGCCTGGACAGCGCAGCCAGCTGTCTCATCATCCGGACGCACTACAGCCCACAACATTTACAGTCGCCTTGCCGCCCTGCTCGCCTGCTTTCTGGCCAGTGCTGATCATAGTCCGCCGCCTCGCAGACAGCATCGGCTTCGTCGTGCAGCCGCGCTGCTAGATGGTCGAGAAATCGCTCGGCTGGTTCGGCTGCTAGCGTCGGCTACGCACCATAACTTCGCAAACGAGGTTTCAGTTCACGCTGCGGTTGCGGCCTGCCCAGTACGGCTCGCGCAAGAGCCGGCGCAAGATCTTGCCGGACGGATTGCGTGGCAGCGCTTTAGCGAAGTCCACGGACTTTGGCAGCTTGAAGCCGGCGATGCGCGCCCGCGCGTGCCCCACGATCTCCTCTGCCGAGGCGGACGCACCGGGGCGCAGAACTACGATGGCCTTCACCGCCTCGCCCCATCGCTCGTCTGGCACACCGATCACGGCGACGTCGGCCACCGCAGGGTGGCCGAACAATGCGTTCTCCACCTCCGCCGGGTAGACGTTCTCGCCACCGCTCACAATCATGTCCTTCACCCGATCCTGGACGTAGACATAGCCCTCCTCGTCCAAGTGGGCGACGTCGCCGGTGCGCAGCCAGCCACCCGGGAAGAAGGCCGCGCGGGTCGCCTCGGGGTTGTTCCAGTAGCCCTTCATCACCGTAGGCGAGCGAAGCACGAGCTCGCCCGCCGTCCCGGCCGGCACCGGCTCACCGAGCGGGTTCATGACGCGCAGCTCGAAGCCGGGGTAAGGCAGGCCGCAGGAGCGCAGCTTGCCGCGCGCCGGATCGTGCGCCTCCGGCGGCAGGATCGTGCCGGCACCCGTTGCCTCGGTCAGGCCGTAGAGCTGCCACAGTCCGGCTCGCGCAAAGGCCCGCCCGGCGCGCACCATCAGCGCCTCGGCGATCGGTGAGGCGCCGTAGGCCAGAGTGCGCACCGAACCGAAGTCCGCTGCGGCCGCAGTCGGGTGCTCCAGCAGCGCCAGGATCGCGGCGGGCACGAGGAGCAGCCAAGTGATGCCATGGCGGGGGATGATCTCGATCAGCCCGGTGGGGTTGAACTCCTCCATGACGACAACCTCGGTACCCCGTGTGAGGCCGAGCAGGCCGACGTTCGTCCCGGCGACGTGGAACACCGGCATGCACACCAACACCACCGTCTCGGGTCCGATGTCGCCGAGCCGGCCAAGCGCCAAGGCCTCCAGGGTGGCGAGGTAGTTGCGGTGGGTGAGCTCCACGCCTTTGGGCAAGCCGGTGGTGCCCGAGGTGTACATCTGCAGCACCGTGTCCTCCGCCTCAACTAGCACTCCTGGGTCGGCGACAGACTGGGCATCGCGCCACGCCTCGAAGCCCGGCCAGCGCTCGCCCGCGCCGCTGTCCATCGAGACGCAGCGCAGCCCGGCGGGCATGCCCTGTTCCTCGGCCGCAGTTTCGAAGCCCCGGCCGAGGAACAGAGCCGCGACGCCGGCGTCGGTGAGGATCGCCGCGACCTCTGGTGCGGCCAGGCGCCAGTTCACCGGGACCAGCGCGACGCCGGCCCGGGCGGCGCCGAACAGCAGTTCGAAGTAGCGGTCCGAGTTCTTGCCGAGATAGCCGACGCGGTCGCCGCGGCGCACGCCGAGCCTAGCGAGGCCGTGGGCGACTTGGTCTGCATGGCGGTCGAGCTCGCCATAAGTCGTGGTCCAGTCGTCGAATATCAGAGCGGTCTTCGTCGGTTGTTCCCGGGCGTGGTGGCGCAGCAGCTCGGCCAGGGTTCGACTCTCGTGCAACGCTCTCATCGGCCGCCTCCCGGGAGGCCGCGGCACTGTCCCTAGGCCCAGTTCCGCGCAGGAAGCACCCGCTGGCCAACCCACCAGCGGGACGCGGAGGCGAGCCGGGACGCACGTGCTCGGCTTCCAGCAAGTCCTGAGTGACGCGGTGCATGATCTAACCGCCGGTGCCCGCGTCGCAAGCACCTTCCATGCGATAAGGCGCGCGCTCAGCAGATGGGCTGCTATCTTATTGGGCGGCTATGGGCTATGCGGCTCTTTCGCCCAACTCGGCGGTAGCGGCCCGGTTTGTCGCAATCCGCCGCCTCGAAGTCAGTTCGCTGGTTGCACGCCATAGGTGCGGGCGCGCTCGGTCCAGTGCTGGCGCACGGTGGCGATCTGTTCGCCGAGCGCCTCTGGCGTGCTGGTGCTGGCCGCCATGCCGAGCGGCTTGAGCTTCTCCGCGAAGCCCGGCGCGCCGGCGACCGCCCTTACATCGCCGGCGATCCGCTCGCGCAATGCCGCGGGCATGGCCGCGGGGGCTAGGAAGACCAGCGTCGGCTGGAAGGTCATGTCGGGGAAGCCGGCCTCCGCCACCGTCGGCACCTCTGGCGCCGCTTCAGCGCGCTGCGAATTGGTCACCGCCAGCATCTGCAGCGTCCCGGCCCGCGCCTGCGGCAGCGCGGCGGCCAGCGGCACCAGCAGTAAATGCACCCGCCCCTGCGTGAGGTCCGGGATCGCCAGCACCGAGGAGCGATAGGCGATGAACTCCATCTGCAGCCCTTGGCCGCGCACGAAGCTCACCATAGCCAGGTAGTCGTCCGAGCCGCCGGTCGCGTAGTTCAGTTTGCCGGGCTGGCTACGGAAGCTAGCCACCGCCTCCGCCAGCGTGGCGTAGGAAGGCGTCTTCGGCGTGACCAGCACCAGCGCATCGGCGGCCCCGACCGAGACCGGGGCGATCTCCGCCGGATTGAAGGGCAGCTTCGCATAGAGTAGCGGCGCCGCGGTGAGCACGCCGATGAAGGTGAGCATCAGCGCGTGACCGTCGCGCTGCTGCGTCAGGTACTCGGCCGCTACCGCACCGCCGGCGCCTGGGCGGTTCTCCACAGTGACCGGCACGCCCCAGCGCGTGGCCAAGCCCTCAGCATAGAGGCGGGCAGTTATATCCGGCGAGGTTCCGGGAGCGGTCGGCACCGCAATGCGCACCGGCTGGGTCGGCCAGGCCGGCTGCGCCTGCGCAAGTACGGAGATGGCAAGGCTCGTCGCCGCGAGCGCCAGGGTGCGGCGTGGCATGCACATAGATTGCGTCATTGCAGCACCCTTCTCGTCCAAGTTGTCCCCGTCATGCCGCCGTCACGGCGAAGGAGGCTCGTTCATTAACGGCCTGCACATCGAGGCCCGAGAGGCGGCGGTACCCTTTCGCTAGCTGTTCGCGCTCGGTGCGCGGCAGCACGGCTTCGACATCCTCGAAGCCCTGCGGCGCGCGCGCTTCCGCGAGGTCCAACATGGCCTCGGCGCCCATGGCACGGTTCTGCAGCGCAATGGCGCGCGTCACCGGCAGGCGCGCGGCCTCATAGGCGCGCAACGCAGCGGCGACGTCGCCGCTGCAGCGCGCCAGCTCCCAGGCCAGCACGCGGGCATCGAGGATCGCCTGCGAGCCGGCCTGCGAACCCGCGGGGTGCATCGGATGCGCGGCGTCGCCGAGCAGCGTGACGCGGCCGAAGCTCCACCGCGGCACCGGATCGCGGTCGAATTTCGGAAACTCCAGGATGGTCGCCGTACTTGCGATGACGTCCGGCACGTCAAGCCAGGGGAAGCGCCAGCCGGCGAAGTCGCGGGCGAAGCGGCTGCAGTCCACGGCGCGATTCCAGTCCTCGCGAGGCGGCGCACCGTTGGGCTGGGCGAGCTCGGCAATCCAGTTCAGGGTGACCTCGCCGTTCCGCGCCGGCGTCATCGGGTAGGCGACCACCTTGTGGTCGCGATGCCCAGCGATGATCATGCTGCGGCCGTCGAGTAGAGGCGGCGTCGCTACGGCGCCACGCCACATCAGCTGCCCTGCGAATCGCAGCGCTTGGTCTGGATAGTGGTGCCGGCGAACCGCGGAATGCAGCCCGTCGGCGCCGATCAGCAGATCGCCGCGGATGCCGGGCCGCAGCGTGCCGGTCGCGGGATCGGCGAAGCGGGCGAGCACGCCCGCGCCATCTTGCTCGAACCCCATCAGCTTTTGGCCCGTGCGGATCCGGTCCGGCCCGATCCGCGCCGCCACCGCGTCATGCAGCAGCCCCTGCAGCCTGCCCCGGTGAACGGCAAGCTGCGGCCAGCGATAGCCGTTGGCGAGGCCACGTGGCTCCTGCCAGACCTGCTGGCCATGCCGATTGAAGAAGCAGAGGGTGTCGACTGGTGCGGCGATCGCCGCTAACGCCTCCAGCAGCCCTAGCTCAGCCAACTCGCGGACTGCGGTGGGCTGCAGGTTGATGCCGAGGCCAACAGAGTCGATGCGGGGCGAGGCCTCGAAGACCGTCGCCTCGAGCCCCGCGGCGTGCAGGCTGAGCGCCGTGGTCAGCCCACCGATTCCAGCTCCCACGATCAAGGCGCGCATGATCGGTCCTCCCGCAACAGGGGGAGCAAGCCACTGTATGTATACGGGTATTACCGTATCGAAGATCTGCCGGAGAGGCAAAGGGTACGTCTTTGCTTCTGACGAGCGGCAGTTCCGCGCTGCGATGTGATCGACGGCTTCCAGCCAACAAGGACATGCGGCCGCCGCGGGTGACGGCGGTGGGGCTGTTGCCGCGGTCAAGCGGGCACTGCCTCTCCCTTGCGATAAGTCTCCCCCTTCGTAAGTCAGCAGCCGGCGCCGCTGGAGGCGGCGCCTGTCACACCCTGGCATGCCCTGAGAGCGTGCCAGGAGGGCTGCAGGCCCTTCCGGGGCCCGGGCCCGCCGGTAGAGACACACCCAGCGCGTCCTAGGTGGCGCTCTAGGCCCCCGCCACCCCCAGCCGGGCCAGCATCTCCACCGCCTCCGCGAGGTGCGGGAACTAGTCAGCCCGGAGCCGCCGGGGGCGGCGCCTCACGCCCAGCTTTCCATGCTGGGAAAGCGCCCAGGGAGGGCCGTCAGGCCCGCCGCCGGTGGGGGCCCAGCGCGCCTGGAAGGCGCTCTAGGACCCGCAATCAGCCCCTGCCAACCCCACAGCCGGGTCGCTGCAGCCTCGAGCTGTTCGACGGCGCCTTCGCGCCATTGGTGCCGGGTCAGTAGCTTGGTCGCCTCGGCCGCGGGCAGCCCAAGGGCAGCGCCGATCTCGACAGGCGTGGTGATGCCCCGCTCTTCCAGCTCGCGGCCGATCGCCATCTTCAACCGAATGGTCTTCAGCCGGTCGGCGGTCCGGCGCCGACGCTCTTCAGGTGTGATCTTCCGCTTCGGCTGATCGGGGGACAGGCTCATGCTGCGGATGTTGGTGGTCGCCGACGACCGCGCAAAGAGAAGGCCACCCGTAGAACGGGACGGCCTTGGAGGCTTACAGGTCTTGCTTGGAGTGGCCTGCCAACGCCACCCCAGCGGGCTGGTTTACGAGCGTTCCACAGCGGAACCGTCTTCTAGGTCGTGAGCACCTCCAGCCGGGCAGCAGCTCCGCCGCCTCCAGGTCGAGGTGTGGGAGTTGGTCAGCCCGGAGCCGCCTGGGCGGCACCGGTAGCCTGTAGTGCGTCGAGCTGGCGGAGGATCAAGGCCACTGCCTTTCGACCCCTGGTGGCCAGCGGACAATCAACCTTTACGTCTAATATATCGAAAAACATAAACTTATTAGCGAATTTCGTTGCGGGGAAGGAGTTCTGGAGATGTCGTTTCCTTATCGCATAGAACTGCTTAGGCTCAAGGATCACAATTATGATGATGAAGAAGTTCGGTGCCGGGCTGGCCTGCCTAGGTATGCTTAGTGGATGCGTCTCTAACCCAAGTAATATTAGCGCCGCATACGTTAATCCCGTCCAGTACGCCAGCATGGCTTGCGAGGACGTGCACGCGGAGCTTTCTAGGGTCAGTGCCAAAGAGGCCGATCTTACTAATCGCCAACAGCAAACTATGTGACTGACACTGCATTGCTAACTGTCGGACTTGTGGTGTTTTGGCCGGCTCTGCTGCTGATGCCAGCAACTACCGACCGCAAGCATGAAATCGCCCAAATGCGCGGCGAGAAGGAAGCTCTAGAGCGCGCTACAGGCCGGCAATGCGCAAGTGGCCCGGTCATCGCTGGCCGACCCAATGGTGTAGCCAACGACGTTACGGTAGTGAGCTCCGGCACCGCTGCTGTCACGAGCGCTGCCGCCATAGCCAGCGTCCCCGCACCGATGACTGTGAGCCCGGTAGCCCTAAGCACTGGTCTTCCTGAGCGCGGTCCGCCGCCAACCCGCTGATTATACAGCCACTCCCAGCCGGGCCAGCATCTCCACCGCCGTCAGGTCAAGGTGCTGGAGCTGGTCAGCCCGGAGCCGCAAAAATACCCCCCCACCCCCATGAAGAGAAGAGCTACCCGGGGTGGGTGCCGAGGTTTCAGCGGGGCAAGGTGCCCAAGTGCGTCGAACCGCACGTATGGGCAGCCGGGACTCCTTTGCTCATAGCGGGGCCCCCGTACCCGGTGGGGTCGCGCGGCGCGCGTTTGGGCGCGCGCCTCCCGCCCGCGATCCGGTTCCTGTCTCGGTCTCGGTCTGCGCGTGACGCCACCACCGCCACCGTCACCCAGCGCCACCAGCGCCAGCTCCGCGCGCTGTCCTGGCTCTCGCGCTGTCGGTCGTGGCCGGCGCCTGCATGGCGCCGCCTTGCCGATCAGTATCTAGGCCTCGCATCTCACGCTCTACGCGGAGGTGTCCCGTATTAGGGCCTGTTAGCCCTTAACTCGACATTACTGGTACGTGGCGTTTAGCGAAAAACGTATCAGCCTGGGTGTCGGATGTGGCTCAATCCCTTGGACCGACGTGCGGCGCAAACCGAGGGAGGATCGGAAGAATGATTTCGAGAAGGTTTTTCGGTTCCTGCGCTGTCTGTAGCGCCGTCGGTCTCGTCGCCTCCCGGGTGGAGGCGCAACCGCAGCCCCGCGGGCAAATTCCCGCCGAGACTGCCGGCCTGAAGGTGACGATCCTCCGGCGGGCGGACCTTCCTGGTGGCGCCCACGAGGTCGTCCAGTTGCTCGTCGAGGCCGCTCCAAACGTGGCTGCCCCACGCCACACCCATCCGGGCGTCGAGAGCGTAGTGGTGCTGGAGGGGAGTGGGGAACAGATGATTGACGGCCAAGCCCCTATTCCGGTTTCAGCGGGCGCCACTTGGCAGGTCGCCGCCGGGGTGCCGCACGCCGGGCGCTACGGACCTCAAGGATGCAAGTTCATCGTCCATCTGTCGGTCGAGAAGGGCAAGCCTATGAGCGCCCCGGCGTAGAGGCGCAGCGGGACAAGGACGAACAGGCTCTAGTACTACTGTGTCATATAATGCGGCGCTGAGTGAGTCGTTGGCAGCACG
>NZ_JCACHA010000754.1:0-10338 GCF_059503625.1 Skermanella sp. | reverse complement strand
GCCTGGGTGCGGTTGTTGACGTCGATCTTGCGCAGCAGGGTCTTCAGGTGGACCTTGACGGTCGCTTCGGTGATGCCGAGCTTGATCGCGATCATCTTGTTGCTGGCGCCGGTCACCAGCGCCTGGAGGATTTCCTGCTCACGCGGCGACAGGCCGCGGATCGACTGCTGCGGGCTGATGGCGTTCATGTCCAGCAGCATGGAGGCGAGGTTGGTCGGGAACACCTTCTCGCCCAGCATGATCAGCTGGAGCGACTGGATCAGGGCTTCCGGCGACACGTCCTTCATCAGGAAGCCGTCGGCGCCCGACGTCATGGCGTCGCGCAGCGTATCCACCGACAGGTCGCTGGCCAGCACCACGATGCGGGCGTTCGGATAGGCGTTGCGCAGCATGTCGAGGTCGCCCGGCTCCTTGCCGGCCAGTCCCGTGATCACCATGCCGGAAGCCGCTGCGGCCTCGGCGTTCGCCAGGGCCTGCGCCGTCGTGCCGAACTCGACCTCGACCGCGAAGCGGGTATCGGCCAGAAGATGCTTGAGACCCTGACGGAAAAGCTGGTTGGACTCGATCAGAACGGTGCGGGACGAGGTCATGGCGGCGGTCTCCGAAAACATTAGAGGAATGAAAGGCTGCGTAATCCGGGACGGTATTTCGTAACGCGTTCGTTTCCGCGTTGGAGAAACACTGCACGAAAAATTGAACGCGATAAAGATAAAATTAACTCTTTATCGCGGATAAATGGTGCTATGCGGGATGTCGGGCGAAGATGCCTTTTGGCATAATGGGCTATTGCGGGCTATCGACGAGGAGCCGGATCGCCCTTGAAAGGAGATGCCCGGACCGTGGTCCGGATACCTCCCTCCAGGCGCTTCCCGGCTGAACCGGACGCTTAGACGAACACCACCAGCGACCGCGCCGCCACTTCGACGGCCTCTTCGCCGCCCGGCGTCTCGAAGCCTTCGCCATCCGGCGCGTTGGTGTCGATCACCGCCTTCCAGACCCGGCCTTCGCGTTCGGGAAGCTTGAACGGCACCGGCCCGTCGAAGGCGTTGAACGCGACGATGACGTCGTTCCACTCACCCTCGCCGGTCAGGTCTTCGCGCGACAGGCGGAGCGCTATCGACTTGACGCCGGCGTCTTCCCAATGCTCCGGCGTCTGCTCGCCGCCGCCGGGATTGAACCAGTTGACCACCATGCCGTCCCGGAAGCTCTCGCGCCGCAGGATCGGTTGCGACTGGCGGACCTTGATCAGCCGGCGGGTGAACGCCATCAGCGCGTTGCCGCTGTCGCCGATGCCTTCCCAGTCCACCCACGAGATATCGCTGTCCTGGCAGTAGCCGTTGTTGTTGCCGCCCTGGGAGCGGCCGAACTCGTCGCCCGCCAGGATCATCGGCGTGCCGTGCGACAGCAGCAGCGTCGCCAGGAAGTTGCGCTTCTGGCGCTCGCGGACGGCGATGATGCCTTCGTCGTCGGTCAGGCCCTCGGCGCCGTAGTTGAAGCTCCGGTTGTCCGAATGGCCGTCGTTGTTGTCCTCGCCGTTCGCCTCGTTGTGCTTTTCGTTGTACGAGACGGTGTCGTTGAGGGTGAAGCCGTCGTGGGCGGTGATGAAGTTGACGCCCGCCCACGGCCGGCGGCCCCGGATGTCGTAGACGTCGCCCGACCCGGTCACCCGCGCGGCCAGGTCCTGCATGACCCCTTCCGTGCCCTTCCAGTAGTCGCGGACGGTGTCGCGGTACTTGTCGTTCCACTCGGCCCAGCCGGGCGGGAAGCCGCCGACCTGATAGCCGCCCGGTCCGATGTCCCACGGCTCGCCGACCAGCTTGACCTTGCTCAGCACCGGGTCCTGCCCGACCGCGTCGAAGAAGCCGCCGCGCTGGTCGAAACCGTGCGGCTCGCGCCCCAGGATCGTGCCCAGGTCGAAGCGGAAGCCATCGACATGCATGTCGGTCGCCCAGTAGCGCAGCGAATCCAGAATCATCTGAAGGACGCGCGGATGCGACGTGTTGACGGTGTTGCCGGTGCCGGTGTCGTTGATGTAGTAGCGCGGCTCTTCCGGCATCGTCCGGTAGTAACTGAAGTTGTCGATGCCCTTGAACGACAGCGTCGGCCCCAGCTCGTTGCCCTCGGCGGTGTGGTTGTAGACGACGTCCAGGATCACCTCGATCCCGGCGTCGTGGAACGTCCGCACCATGTCGCGGAAGCCGTTCAGCCCGCCCGGCCCGAGATAGCGCTGTTCCGGCGCGAAGAACGCCATCGTGTTGTAGCCCCAGAAATTGGTGAGGCCCTTGGACATCAGGTGTTCGTCGTCCGGAAACGCGTGGATCGGCAGCAGCTCGACCGAGGTGACGCCGAGGCTCTTGATGTAGTCGACGATCGCCTTGTCGGCCATGCCGTCGAAGGTGCCGCGCAGCTCTTCGGCCAAAGCGGGGTGCCGCTTGGTGAAGCCGCGCAGATGGGTCTCGTAGAAGATCGTCTTCGCCCAGGGAATGCGCGGCTTGTCGTCGCCCTTCCAGTCATAGGCGTTGGGATCGACCACGATGCCCTTCGGCATCCCCTTGGCGCTGTCGTCGGCGTTGAACGACAGGTCCTTTTCCTCGTCGTTCAGGATATAGCCGAAATGGGCCGGCGACCACTCGACCTCGCCATGCAGCGCCCTGGCATAAGGATCGAGGAGCAGCTTGTTGGGGTTGAAGCGGTGGCCGTTCTCCGGATCGTAGGGACCGTGGACCCGGTAGCCGTAGAGCGTGCCCGGACCGGCGCCGGGCAGGAACCCGTGCCAGATCTCGTTGGTGTATTCCGGCAGCGTGATCCGCTCGACTTCCTCACCGCTCTTCTCGTCGAAGAGGCAGAGTTCCACCCGTTCGGCATGGGCGGAGAAAATGGCGAAGTTCGTCCCTTCGCCGGTCCATGTTGCACCCAGCACGGTATGGTCGCCCGCCTCGACGGTGCGGCTGGTATTGGTCAAGTCCGGCATTGATATCCCTGTTGGTTCGGGAGCGTGGAAAGCTCGCTCCCATGAACCATGACCGCTCGATATAGTTGCGGCGCACAGGCCGGAAATTTCGGTTTGGATTTGCCGTCAAGTTCGAGTACGGAGGGAACCGAAGTAATGGCGCCTTCTTCGCTATGCCACCACTTGATCTTCAGTTCCCGCCGGTAACAACTATACGGTCGTGCTCACGCAACAAACTTGCACTGTGATGCCGGTGTCCGGGTATCCATGTTGCGTCCCCGGTTCAGATGGTCGTCCGCCTCCGCAAGGCTGCCGATCATGCGGGCGTACAGGAACAGCGTGAAGGCCGCCGTATCCAGGGCCGCCGCCGGACATGCGCCGCTGCGGTAGGGCTGCCACAGCATCTTGAGCAGCAGCGCCGCGATCACGGCATCGATGTTGACGCAATAGACGGTGCGGGAAACGCCGGCGTCGAACAGCGCCTGCACCAGGGCCCGGTAATAGTCGTGGAAGACGTTGTACTCGCCGCGTTCCCGCATCAGGTTCCAGATGAAGACCTCGCGCGGGTCGTGGTTGACCGGCTTGTCCTTGAACACCGGGTGGTTGACGCCGGGGATCTTCTGGATGTCCAGGCTGCCCGCCGTCTTCCGGTTCGACTTGTACCGGGCGTAGACCTCCGTGTAGCGCGCCGCCAAGGCCTTCATGTCCAGGCCGTGGCCGCTGTCGCCCGGGTCGTTCAGGTCGGCGTCGCGGAACTGGTCGAGCAGGAAGGCGATGCCCTCGTAGCCGTTGCCGCCATGCGCATAGCCGCTGTGCGACAGGAAGCCGACCAGCGCCTTGTTGAGCTGCACCCGCTCCGGCGTTTCCGGCCCGTCGGCCGACACGGCTCCCTTGACGCCCTGGATGCTGATGGCGCCCGGACCGTTGGTCAGCAGCAACCCGATCAAGGTCTGGAAGACGAACAGGTCCTCGGGCCGGGGCTCCTGCCCCAGCAGCCCCAGATAGGCCACCTCCGTCAGCGACCGGCGTCCCAGGATTTCCTCATTCGAAACACCGCAGAAGCGTCCGGCTTCGTGCCGCTCCGCCGGGACCGACGCCCCCAGCAGCGTGCCGGCAAGCTTTATCCCCCATGGCAGGTTCTCGACCGACAGCAGGGAAATCCGCTTCCGCATCAGCGGACCCCAGGCAAGCGTCGCTGAAATTGCCGCCAGCACCCCATCCGCCGTCGGATGTCCGCCCAGGCTTTCCAGATAGCGCACGAAGACCGACCGCGCACCCCGCTCCCGCAGCCCCGCCAGCAGGGCCTCCGCCTCGGCATCCTCCTTCTTCCCCGCCAGGACGCCACGCATCGCCTCGTCCGGGACCACGCCGGCAAAGTCGAATTCCTCGTCCAGCGCCGTCTTCAGGCCAGCTCCGGCGAAAGCATCGACCAGGAACCGCACCGCGCGCCGCGCCGGCTCGACCCGCTTCGGGCCGATCAGGCAGGCCGCCGCAGCCATCACCGCATTAGGCGCGTTGCCGTCCTCCCGCGACGCCTGCGCCGCCACCAGGGCAGGCGTGCCGTGAAGGTTCAGGAACGACCCTACCGCCGCGTTGACCAGCGCCCGGTCGTTGTCGCCGCCCGCCTCATGCACCAGCGCCAGGGCGATGTTGGTCTCCAGCGGGTTCTGCGCCGCGTCCAGCATCGTGACACCGTTCAGGCTGGCGACCTGGGTCTTCGGGTCCAGTTGCGATGCGCCCGACGCGTCCTTCAGCGTCTGGCGCGGAAACACCGCGCCGACCTGCCGGTTCAGCAAGGCGATCTGCTCGTTGTACGGCGCCACCGCCTCGACCACCGGCAAATCGAGCGCTGCGGGAAGCGAGATGCCCCGCGTCGAGGCGAACCACGGCTTCAGCGCCAGACTGCCCTCCGGCGGAAAGTCCGGCCGCGTCGCGTTCTCCCGCATCACGGCGGTCAGCGCCATCGGGATATGGGCGATGTTGGTGACCACGGCGCCGCGCGCCGAAAACACCGGGTTCTCCGGCGTGAAGATGCCGTCCACGCCGAACTTCGCCATGAACCACTGTTCCTTGGCCCCGGCATCGTCGTCCCCGCCGGCCATGGCCCCCGCATGCCCGACGGCCCGCGTCAGCCGCGCCTTCCAGCGCCCGACGACGCAGGCCACCACCGGCTTATTGAAGTCCGCCTCAAGTTCGTAATGACCGCCCGGCTCGGCATAGAGCACGGCGGCCTTGCTGCGCGCGTCGTTCGCCAGCGCAAAGGCGAACTCGGGTGCCGCATAGTGGATATAGATGTCCTTGCCGCTGGAGATCGCCGTCGTCGTGCCCCAGCCGGCCATCCGCAGATACGTCGCGATCGTCGTCGTGAAATTGCCGGAGTTCGACAGGATCGCGATGGAGCCCTTCTTCAGCGCCTCCGCCGGGTTGTCGCCCCCCAGCGCCCCACCGATCCGCACCTCGTTCCAGGCATCCGCGACGCCCAGGCTGTTGCCGCCGAAGATGTCGATGCCGTTCTGCTGGCCCATCGCCCGGATCTCGCGGGCATCGTGGACCGACAGCTTTTCCGTCACGATGAAGATCTTGTTGAGTTCCGGGTTGACCCGTATCAGCTCCGCCACGCCATCGCGCGCCGCCGACGGCGGCAGGTAGACGACGCCGCAGTTGAAGCGGTGCCCCGCCTGCATGCCCTCGCGCACGCTGTTATAGACGGGAACGTCCCCCAGCGACGTTTCCAGTACCTGACCGCTTCGCCCCGGCGACGTGCCGAACACGACGTTGCCGCCGGAATAGACGTGCCCGACCGGCGTCACGTCCTTCGACTCCCCGCCCAGGATATTCAGGACGCAGACCCGGTCCTGGCGCGTCGCGATCTGTGCTAGAGAGTTGATGCCGACATAGTATTTGAATTCGCCGAACCCTTGCTTGAACATCGTCGTTTCCTCCGGGATTCTTTTTCAGGCCGCCGCGCGGGCGTTCTTCAGGCTGGCTGCGATCTGGTCGCGCCCGCCCGCCTTCATCCACTCGTCTATTTGCCGGGCGTATCCGACGACTTCGCTCATGTCGCTGTCGAAGCCGAAGATGTGATAAGGCACGCCCAGCGCCTCCAGCGTGTCGCGCATGGCGCCCATGCCCCGGATCAGGTTCGGCCCGCCGCGTCCGACCACGACATGCAGCGGGGTAGGGCCGTGCGCGCTGAAATGCTCGCGCAGGGCATCCGCCATGGCGCGGAAGGTTTCGAAGATGTCGGTGTTGTTCGACTTGCCGCCGATGATGAACAGCACGTTGGTCTGCCGGAGCCAGTGCTTGAAGCAGATCCGTGCGACCTCCCGCATCTTCTCGTAAGGCGGGTTGCCGCCGAAGTCGGACGAGATGATCGCGTTGTCGCCCAGCATCTCCGTCACCAGCGAATTGGCGCCGCCGCCGAATGTCGGCGCCAGGATCGTCCCGGCCGGGTTGATCACATAGACGTCGCTCTGGCCCTGATACGTGCGGAGCTGGTTGATCTCCTGCTCGAAGTCGGAATAGTCCACCGCGAACAGGTCGGACGGCAGGTTCAGCCGGCCCCAGCGCGGGTCGTCGCGGTCGAAGCCGCATTTGAAGTCGCAGGCGACCGGCGTCAGCCGCCCCTGCCGGTCCGCCCGCATCCGGATCGGGTTCAGCTCCAGCGTGGTCATGCCGAAATTGTGGAACAGCTCCCACAGCTTGGGCAGCTGCTGCACCAGGGGAGAGATGATCTGCTTGGGCGCCTTAAGTTCGGTCAGCGCATTGGCGACCACGAAGGCCTTCAGGCCGGTTAGCGGATCGAAGGGGATGCTGGCGACAAGGCTCTTGTCGATTTCCTCGATATCGACGCCGCCGTGATGGGTCAGCGTCATCGTCGGGGCACGGAAACGGGTGCTGTCGGTGATCGAGAAATAGACCTCGTGCTCGGCGGGCACCGCGCCCTCGAAGGTCACGCCGTTGGCCTTGTAGAAATTGTTGCCGACCCTGTGCTCGGCGAAATAAAGCCGTTCCTTCTCCTTGAGCGCCGTCTGAAGGTCCTTGGCGCGCCCCAGCAGACCCGCCTTGCCCTTCTTGCCGACGCCGCCCTTGAAGACGGGCTTGACGAAAACGGACCCGTGCCGGGCGATCAGGTCCTTGATCTCGCCTTCCGAAGCCGCCGGCCCCAGGACTTCCGACGTCGGAAACCCGGCGAATTGCAGCAGCTTGGCGCCATGGAGCATTCCCGTGACCTGCATGTCGTCCCCCCATAATTTATGGTTTGATTCCGAGCAAAACCTGGGCGTCAGGACCGGATCATCCTGTACTCTCAACAGGATTCATTTGAAACTATCTTCTTGGTCAACTTATCGAAGCGGTTCGCAGCCTTCAGATTACCTGCTCGTCACTGGATATTTAGCAGATCAGCCTGTCACCACCCTGTCAAAGCCGGGTATTCACCCACAAAAAATTGCGCTTCGATCTGGACCCCGGGCGTGATCGTGGGTGGCGGTATTCCACGTCAATCCAATCAAGAATTTGATCAACCGATCGATGCTGAATAATATTGGTACTAAAAATCAATGCTCTGATCGCGTCTCAGGGTGATGAGACGGCTTCATCGACACCGTCCATAGACGCCGGCTTCCAGTCGCGCTGCCCCTCGCTTCAGTGGCTTCAATGGATACGATAGCGTTGCATATTCTATCAAACCCTGCCCGTCGGCGAGACCGGGGGGTGCAAAGTGCAAGAGCAACCGGTACGGACGGGAATAACCAGCCTGCACAAGCGGATCGAAGGCAATGGCGAGAGTGCGAACGCACTCACCAGTGCGGAACGTCGGGGATACCGTCC
This sequence comes from Skermanella sp., assembly GCF_059503625.1. Classification (NCBI taxonomy): domain Bacteria; kingdom Pseudomonadati; phylum Pseudomonadota; class Alphaproteobacteria; order Rhodospirillales; family Azospirillaceae; genus Skermanella; species Skermanella sp. The sequence goes on along the minus strand of NZ_JCACHA010000754.1, from coordinate 2,555 downwards.
CGATCGAGCGTCAGCGATAGATTGTGCCGCGTAAAGGGGCATAGCCTCCAAGCAATCCGACCCAGCGCAAATGACAACGAAGTTGCCTTGCTTGTACGCGTTCCTCCGGGTATATTACTGGAAATAGCAGGAGGAGTTGGTGAACACTCCGCCGCCTGAAGGCGGACGGCTTCTGAAGCAAGCTATGCGGCAACCCGCTGGCTTGACGCTTCAAGGGCCGCTCCTGCCCCCTTTGTCCAGGGAAACGCTCGATGCTTGATGACTTTACCGGAGTGAACGTCCCGATCCTCAACCGTCCCGCAGCCGGGGCAGTCGTGGATGCGGTCGTTCAGCGTCTTCGGCGTCACCATTCCGCAGCAGTCGCATTCCTGGGAAGTTCCACGGGGGTTGACCTTCGCGACCAGACCACCAGCATTCGCGGCTTTGTAGTCGGTGAACGAGATCAACTGACCCCACGCGGCATTGAGTACGGACTTGGCGAGCATCCCGCTCGCCATCCCGGTGATGTTCAGGTCCTCAAGCCCGATGTGAGAGTATTGGTTGACCAGATCGCGGGAGACTTTGTGGGCAAAGTCCCGCCGCTGGTTGGCCGTCCGGGCGGCGTGCCGAGCCAGCCGCATCTTCGCCCGCAGTCTACCCTTGCTGCCCCGCTTGCACCGGGCGAGGGCACGCTGGAGGCGTCGCTGTTTCTTCGATGCCTTGCCGACCCACTTCGGCGTCGGCACCATGTAGCCGTCCGACGTGGCGATCAGACTGGTCAAGCCGACATCGACACCAACCGCCTCCCGGAACGGGTGCGGGCCGTAGGCGTCCGGTGTCTCGACCGAGAAGCGGATGTACCATTTACCGCAGGACCGCATCACGACGGCGGTACTGATCTTGGCTCCAGCCGGAAGATCGCGGTGCCACCGCGCCTTGATCTCGCCGGGGATGCCGACGATGCCGAGCTTCCTGCTCTTGCGGATCGTCAACCCGTCTCCAACCCGGAAGTCGGCACTGTCGAACATGCTTTTCGCCCGGAAGCGGGGAAAGCCGCCCTTGCCCTTCTTGACCCTGCCGAAGAACGCCTTGAATGCTTTGTCCAGACGGCGGACGACTTGCTGTTCCGCCGAGTAACTATAACCGGCCAGCCGTTCGTCAACCAGCCGAACTGCTTTCAGTTCGTTGGCTTGATCGATGTAGCCGAGCGACTTGCCCCGCCGCTGGTACGCCTCGATCCGTTGCTGGAGACAGGCGTTGTAGAGGTCGCAGAAGCTCCCGAGCATGTCCGTCAAGGCCACGGCTTGCGGTTCCGTGGGAAAGAGGCGGTATTTGAACGAGAGAAGGGGCATCCGTCACTTACCCTTCTGTTCCGCGATGTAGCGGCGGATCGTCTGTTCCGAAACCGCACCCACCGTCGCGGCGAAGTAGCTGCGGCTCCACAGCGTCGGGAGCTTGGACCGCAATGTCGGGAACTCTTGGCGAAGCACTCGGCTGCTTCGGCCTTTCAGCCGGTTCGCGATTTCGGCAACGCCCATCGTCGGATCGGCCTCAACGAAGACGTGAACGTGGTCGGGCATGACCTCCAGAGCGTGGATCGTCATGCCGTGATCTTCCGCCACCTCCGCCAATACCTGCTTCAGCCGTTCATCGAACGGCGGGATCAGGACGGGACGGCGGTATTTCGGGCACCAGACAACGTGGTACTTCAACGAAAACACTGCCCCCGCGTTCTTGGCGTAGCGAGGAGCACTCATACGGAGAAGTATATGACCGACGCTTATCTACTGCAAGCGTGCTCTTCGCCCTTCGGGCGACCGGCTTTCCTCAGTCGCCTGAAGGCGACAGTCCCCAGCCGGAGACTCTGATGGGCAACTCACAAAAGCGCGCCATTCAGAACTATCGATCTCGCCTTAGCGAGCGCGGGTTGGCGCGCTTCGAGGTGCTCGGTCGTGATGCAGATCGTGAACTCATTCGATCTTTGGCTCGCCGTCTGGCTGAGGACGGTCCGGACGCATCGCGCCTGCGGGCGGCAGTCAGCCAAACTATTGCCGGTGAGGCAAAGAAGGGAGGCGTACTGGCGGCCTTCCGGCGCTCACCCCTAGTGGGTGCCGATCTCGATCTGAGCCGTCCCCGCGAGGAAGGCCGCAAGGTCGATCTTTGATGCGCTATCTGCTCGATACTAACATTCTCAGCAACATAACCAAACCAACGCCGTCGGAATCTCTCCTAGCCTGGATGTCTGAACGGGCAGACACGGACCTATTCATCTCTTCCCTCACACTCGCTGAAATCCAGCGTGGTGTCCTCGAAAAGCCTGCGGGCAAGAAGCGTAATCAGCTGGAGGCGTGGTTCTCAGGGCCTGAAGGCCCCCAAGCCCTCTTCAGGGATCGTATCCTCGCATTCGACGACAAAGCAGGTCTGATCTGGGCGCGGCTGATGGCAGACGGCAAAACGAAAGGCCGCCCGCGCAGCGGCTTGGACACGATCATCGCAGCGATTGCCGAGGCAAACGGATGTGTCGTCGTCACTGACAACGAGAGGGATTTTACAGGTATCGAGATCATCAACCCAAT
>NZ_JCACHA010000753.1:0-10343 GCF_059503625.1 Skermanella sp. | reverse complement strand
TGCCGCTTCGCTCTAGACCGACCTACGGCATGAGCGTCTTCACCGGTCAACATCTTCGGTACTTGGTATGAGATGGTCCTCGACCGCGCCGACGCGGCACCGCCGCCAGCCTGACGGAATGAGCACAAAGAACAAGAAGCTGCAAAAAGAAGTAAGGGTTCGCCGCCACGGCGGCGGCCCTGGAGGGAGGACCACCATGATCGACACAAAGACGGCGGGAGACTTGGCGTTCGACCGGCTTGAAGCACTCGCCGGCTTCACAGAGGAACCGGGACGGCTGACCAGACTGTACCTGACGCCGGCGCACAAGGCGGCGGCTCTCCAGGTCCTCGCCTGGATGCGGGAAGCGGGGATGAAGACGCGGATCGACGCCGCCGGGACAGTCGTCGGCCGCTACGAGGGGGTGGAGCCCGGCCTGCCGGCGCTGCTGATCGGCTCTCATATCGATACCGTGCGGAATGCCGGAAAGTACGACGGCAACCTGGGCGTCGTCGCCGCTATTTCGGCGGTTGCAGCGCTTCACCGCCGGTTCGAGCGCCTGCCCTTCGCGGTCGAGGTGCTGGCCTTCGGCGACGAGGAAGGCGTGCGCTTTCCGGTGACGCTGAACGGATCGCGCGCCGTGGCGGGGACCTTCGATCCGGCGGCCCTGGATGTGTGTGATTCTGACGGCATCAGCTTGCGCGAAGCGCTGGAGCAATTCGGCTGCGATCCCGCCGGGATACCCGACGCCGCCTGCCGCCGAAGCGACGTGCTGGGTTATGTCGAGGTCCATATCGAGCAGGGGCCGGTGCTGGAGGATGAGGACCTGCCCGTCGGAATCGTCACCGCGATCAATGGCGCGTCGCGCTTCGGCATCGAGGTTACCGGAGTAGCCGGCCACGCCGGCACGGTGCCGATGCATCTGCGGCGCGACGCCCTGGCGGCAGCCGCCGAAATGGTGCTGGCGGTCGAGCGGGAGGCCAAGGATACCCCCGGCATCGTGGCGACGGTCGGGATGATGGAGGCGCTGCCGGGTGCCGTCAACGTGATCGCGTCGGGAGCCAAGCTGTCGCTCGACCTGCGCAGTTCCAGCGACGATCTGCGCCGGGAGGCGGTCGCCCGGCTCAAGCGGCAGTTCGCCGAGATTGCGGAGCGGCGGGGAGTGGGCGTGCAGGTCGCGCCGCGCTACGACGAACCCGCCGCCGCCTGTGCGCCCTGGCTGGTCGATCAGATGGCTGCTGCCGTGGAACGCTCCGGCATTCGACCGCTGCGCCTGCCGAGCGGGGCCGGTCATGACGGGCTGGCGATGATAGCGCTCTGCCCCATCGCCATGCTGTTCGTCCGCTGCGCCGGCGGCATCAGCCACAACCCGGAGGAAGCTATTACCGCGCAGGATGCCGATGCCGCGATCCGCGTGCTGACCGACTTCCTGCGCCACCTGACGCCGCCGCAATAGACTGGCCGATCACTCCCGGCCATCGCTTTGGGCGAGACGATTTCGATCCGCGTGGGTTGAAACGGGTATCCTAACGACGAGCCGAGAGAATCACATGGCCGACCAGCACAAGCAGAGCCCCGAACACCAGAAAGCCCACGATCTGGCCGAAGAGGCGATCGAAAAGGCGGCGGAAGGCAATCAGAAGGAAGCCACGCAACTGGCCAACGAGGCCAAGAAGATCGACCCGAAGATCGGCGACGAGATGGCTCAGGAAGTCGAGGCCGACAGGAAGCAGGCCGAGAAATTCCAGAAGTCGTAAAAACGACGCCCCGCCATGGCTTTTCCTCTCGCGAGGGGTCTTGGCGGGGCGGTTTTGGAAGTAGCTACCGACCGTCGGTCAACGCCCGTCAATTACCGATGGAGTGACCGATCGCCGCTCCGGCGGCGGCTCCGCCGATGGTAGCGGCAGTATTGCCCGAGCCCTTGCCGAACTGGTTGCCGACAGCGGCGCCGGCGCCGGCTCCCAGGGTCTCCGCACAGGCAGACAGGGCCAGCGGCATCACCACGAGAATCGCCATGGTGGTCTTGCTCAATCGGTTGGACATATCTTCCTCCTCTGTATCCGGCTGTTTCAACAGCTACCCAATCAACAGAGGGCGGCACCCAAAAGTTCGGTCGAGTCTATCGCGATAGCCCGGAAGCATGCCGGAGGGGCGTTGGCATACCTCGAACAATAGCGGGCATCTTAGAAAAGCCGCTTCCCCTCGCCGAAGACGCCATTGGCCTCGACGAAGCCATCATATTCGGCGAAAGCCTTACGGTTTTCCTCGATGCACCGCGCGGATATGGATTCGCGCACGGCGTCCTCCTGCGTGGTTTCGACCACTTCGGACAGGCTTACTCCGAGGCCGTTTGCTTCGGAAGCAATATCCGCTTGCGCCGGGACATTGGTCGGGTCAAGCAAAGCTGCTTTCCTTGAATAGATCAATGCGCATTTTGATGCTCAGACATATGGATCGCAGGCTCCATTCGTTCATGTAAGACACGAAGGATCACGACACTGTCTAAACTGTCCTCTAAAAATTCCGTCACATAGTAGAGCATATGCACTGCTGCTCCGCGACGAGAGGCCGCGTGTTCGATATGAAAAGATCTGACGCCCTCGGCAATGTCATATCGTTTTCGCGATCCCGGACGTGCAGGTGTTTCCGCAACCATCTCTGCTGCTTTTTCAATGAGCTTGGCGTATAATTCGCGCTGAATCGGTCCGAACTGTCTGGCCGAGGCTTCAAGAATGCTTCTGACATCCGCTGCGGCAGCCTCGGTCAGCCGATAGCCGGCAGCTTTCATTTGGAACTGCCATTCCTCAATGACTCGGCAATGTCTGAAATCGATTGTTTTGACAGACGGCCTTCTTTTGCCTGGGCTAGGCCGATGCCAACCTCTCGGCGCAATATGGCGAGCTTTTCGTCACGAGCCGCCTTTTCGCGTTTCAACATGCGCAGGCTTTCTCTGACGACCTCGCTAGCGGTTCCATAATCGCCGGATGCAACTTCCTGCTCGATAAAATCAGCGAGTTCCACAGGCAGGCTAACGTTCATAGTCGGCATGATGTCCTCCATCGACGAGCATCGAGCGTGAAGGCTATGGCAATTTTTGTCAATATCAGCCGTTTGGCCGCCACCCAATTGTGATCGGACACCCGAACGCTTATCTTCAAAGCTGCACTTTTTCATGAGGCATTGATGTCCGCCGGAAATCCCTTCTTCTCTCCCTGGACGAACGCATTCGGTTTTCCCCCTTTCGACCTGATCAAGCCGGAGCATTTTCCGCCGGCGCTCGACCGTGGCATGGAAGAAGGGCTGGCCGATTTCGACGCCGTCGCCGGCTCGGCCGAGGCGCCGACGTTCGCCAACACGATCGAGGCGATGGAACAGGCGGGCCGGTTGCTCGACCGGGTGTGCTCGGTGTTCTTCAACCTGAACTCCAGCCACACCAACGAGGAGCTTGAGGCTATCGCCCGCGATTACAGCCCCAAGCTGGCTCAGTACAACGCGAAGATCTCGCTGAACCCAGCATTGTTCGCCCGCGTCTCCGAGCTTTACGCCAAGCGCGACGAGCTGGGGCTGGAAACCGACCAGATGCGCCTGCTGGAGCGCAGCTATCTGGGGTTCGTCCGCAGCGGCGCCGCTTTGGGCGAAGACGCCAAGCTGCGCATGGCGGCGATCTCCGAACGAACCGCCACGCTGACGACGCTGTTCGGCCAGCACGTCCAGGCCGACGAGCAGTCGTGGCAGCTCGTGCTGGAGGAAGCCGACCTCGACGGCCTGCCCGACTACGTCCGCGAAGCGGCGGCGCAGGCGGCATCCGAGCGCGGACTGGAGGGCAAGTACGTCATCACGCTGCTGCGTTCCTCGGTCGAGCCGTTCCTGACATTCTCGACCAACCGGGACCTGCGCGAGAAGGCCTACAAGGCCTGGACCAACCGGGGCGCCAACGGCGGCGACACCGACAACCACGACCTGATCCGCGAGATCGTGGCGCTGCGGGCCGAGCAGGCCCGGCTGCTGGGCTATGCCACCTACGCCGACTACAAGCTGGACGACACGATGGCGAAGACGCCGTCCGCCGTCCTCGACCTGCTGCATCAGGTGTGGGAACCGGCCCGCTTGCAGGCGCTGGCCGAGCGCGAGGTGATCCAGTCGGAAGCTTCGGCTGCCGGCTTCTCCGGCGCCATCGCGGCCTGGGACTGGCGCCTGTATGCCGAGCGGGTGCGGAAAGCGCGGTTCGACCTGGACGATGCCGAGATCAAGCCGTACTTCCTGCTGGAGAACATGGTCCGCGCCATGTTCGACACGGCGACGAAGCTGTTCGGCGTGAAGTTCCGCGAGATATCGGACCTGCCGCTCTACCATCCGGACGCCAAGGTCTACGAGGTGGTCGATGCGGCGACCGACGACCATGTCGGCCTGTTCATCCAGGACAACTTCGCCCGGTCGTCCAAGCGGTCCGGCGCGTGGATGAGCGCCTACCGCTCGTCGGAGTTCTTCGCCGAGGCGATCACGCCGATCATCGTCAACAACAGCAACTTCGCCAAGAGCAAGCCGTCGCTGCTGACCTTCAACGACGCCGAGACGCTGTTCCACGAGTTCGGCCACGCGCTGCACGGCCTGCTCAGCAAGGCGCGGTATCCGTCGCAGTCCGGCACCTGCGTCCGCCGCGACTTCGTGGAGTTCCCGTCGCAGGTCTACGAACACTGGCTGGCCGCTCCCGAAACGCTCCGGACCTACGCCGTCCACTTTGAGACGGGTGAGCCGATCCCGGAGGAGCTGCTGACCCGCATGCTGGAAGCGCGGAAGTTCGGCCAGGGCTTCAACACGCTGGCCTATACCAGCTCCGCCTTGCTGGACATGGAGATTCATTCACAGACCAACCCGGACAACCTGGACCCGGAAGCGTTCGAGCGCGATGCGCTGGAGCGGCTGGGCATGCCGGCCGAGGTCGGCATGATGCACCGCCTGCCCCACTTCAAGCACCTGTTCTCGGGCGGCTACGCCGCCGGGTACTATTCGTATATGTGGTCGGAAGTGCTGGATGCCGACGGCTTCGACGCCTTCAAGGAGGCCGGCGACGTGTTCGACCCTGACCTGTCGAAGCGGCTGAAGGACATCTACGAGGCGGGCGACACCCGCGACCCGATGGAGCTTTACGTCAGCTTCCGGGGCCGGGAACCGAAGACCGAGGCGCTGCTGAGGCACCGGGGCTTGGCAGCGGCGGAGTAGCCGGCGGAGACATCCGCTCCCCGGATGCGCAGCGGTTTTTCGTAAAAATGGCGGTATAGTGCGCACCTGATGGAAATGCATCAGGTGCGCTATTTTCTGGCGGTCGCGCGCACGCGCAACTTCACCCGTGCCGCGGAGGAGTGCAACGTCAGCCAGCCTTCGCTGACGCGCGCGATCCAGAAATTGGAAGGAGAACTCGGCGGTCCGCTGTTCCGCCGGGAACACAGCCTGTCGCACCTGACCGACCTGGGCCGGATCATGCTGCCGCATCTGGAACAGACCTATGCGGCGGCCCAGGCCGCGAAGTCGCTGGCGGAGGGTGTGCGCAAGGGCAGCCTCGCCCCGCTCAGCGTCGGCGTCACGGCGTCCTTCGCGGCGGACCATCTGGTCGATCTGCTGGAACGGCTGAACCTCTCCCTCCACGGCCTGGAACTGACGCTGGCCACGGCGGCGCACGCCGATCTGGTCCGCGACATGATGCACGGCGATTTCGACGTCGCGATCCTGGAAGAAGCGGCCGACCTGCCCGAACGCCTGCGGAGCTGGCAGCTTTTCCGGGAGCGTTATCAGGTGCTGTGCAGGACCGACCACCCGTTCGCCCAATCGAACGCGATAGAACCGGCGCTGCTGGACGGCGAGATCTGGATCGACCGTTCCGGCTGCCTGTCCAGCCCCCGTTTCCATCAGCTCTGCGCGCTGGCGGACGTCAAGCCGGTGTTCCGCCACCGCGCCGGCAGCGAAGAGCATCTCCAGCGCATGGTGCTGGCCGGTCTTGGCTGCGCCCTGAGTCCTGAGAACGTGCCGATAGCGGATGGCCTGACCCTGCGCCCGGTCCACGACCTCGACCTGTCGCGGACGGTGCTGGTCGCGACGGTGATCGGACGGCGGGTGTCGGCCGCGTCCGACGCCTTTCTGAAGGCGGCCCGTGCCAGAGCGTGGCCGGCGGCGGACGAGCAGGGTTAGGCTACGGGAGCGTCTTCGACTAAGCCAACTCCCGCAGGACGGCCAGCACGGCTTCCGGCTCCGCGCGGCGGCGGAAGTCGACATCGGCCTCGGCGAAGCGGACGACGCCCCGGCGGTCGATGACGTAGGTGGCGGGGACCGGGATGAACCACGCGTCGCTGCCGTAGCGCTTGGCGAGGTCGAGGCCGAAGTCGAGATAGGCTTTGCGGACCTCGTCCGTGACGCGGACGACGAGGCCCAGTCGCAGCGCAAGACCCTGATCGACATCGACCAGGACTTGGCCGTCGAGATCCAGCTTCCGCCGGAGCGCTTCGGCCTCTCCGCCGGTTTCGCCGGTCACCGCGACGAAAGACGCGCCGAGATCGCGGACTGCGGGAGCGGCCTCCGCCCATGCCGTCATCTCGGTCACGCAATAGGGGCACCAGCCGCCCCGGTAGAAGCTGACGACCAGCGGTCCCCGCTCCAGCAGTTCGGGAGACGACACGTAGCGCCCCTGGCTGTCGGGCAAGGCGAACGGGGTCAGGGTATCGCCGGGCTTGGGGCTGCCGGATGCAGCACCGGCGGCACGCAGGCGTTCGACGAACCGGTCGTAAAGGACATCCCAGGCGGGGTTGACCGACCTGCGCGTCTCTTCCAGCCTTTGCCCTAGCGCTTCCATGGTCATGTCCCCGTCCTGATCCCGATCACGGGCATTTGAGCGGCGTGCGGCCAAGCGTGATTGGCCTTTCAGTCCATCACCGCCCATTGTCTTAGAATACGCGATAAGCCGCTGTCCCAGGAGTCACCAAGATGAAGTTCCGATCCGTCCTGTCCCGCGCCGCGCTGACGCTGGGCCTTCTGTGCGCCGGCACGGCTGCCGCCATGGCCGCCGAGATGGCTGCCGAACCGGCGGGCAAGACCGAGAGCGTCATCCTGGCCGGCGGATGCTTCTGGTGCGTCGAATCCGACTTCGACAAGGTGCCCGGCGTGCTGGAGACGGTCTCCGGGTATGCCGGCGGCAGCTTCCCCAACCCGACCTACGAGCGCCATCCCGGCCACCGCGAGGTCGTGCGGATAACCTACGATCCGGCCAAGGTGACCTTCCCGCAGCTCGTGTCGTATTTCTGGCGGACGATCGATCCGGTGGACGGCGCCGGGCAGTTCTGCGACCGGGGCGAGGCGTATACGACCGCGATCTACGCGCTGAATCCCGAGCAGGCGGAACAGGCCACCCGGAGCAAGGCGCATATCGAGGAAGTGCTTGGCAAGAAGGTCGCGACGCCCGTGGTCCAGCTCGACCCCAAGGGCTTCACCGAGGCCGAGGGCTATCACCAGAACTACCACACCATCAACAGCATCAAGTACTCCTTCTACCGCTACAGTTGCGGCCGGGATGCGCGGCTGAAGCAGCTTTGGGGCGACGACGCCGGCAAGTGGCCGCCGCGCGACGGCATGAGCTGAACCGAAGCCATTCACTCCAGCGGCTTGAGGTTTCCCAATAGCGTCGGGATCAGCTCGCTGACCGTCGGGTGGATGTGGACGCTGCGCTGGATCACCGTGTAGGGGGCCTTGGCCGCCATGACGTCGAGCAGGCTGTGGACGATCTCGTCGCCTTCGATGCACAGCAATGCTGCTCCCAGGATCAGGTGGGTTTCCCGGTCCACCAGCACCTTCATGAAGCCCTGCGTCTCGCCGCGCTCCTTGGCGCGGCCGACGCGGGTCATGGGCAAGACGCCTTTGAGCGCGGGGCGTCCGCTGGCGCGCACTTCCGTCTCGCTCATGCCGACGCGGCCCAGGGGAGGATCGGTGAACAGGGCGTAGGCGGCAATGCGGTCGGATACCCGGCGCTTGTCGCCGTCCAGCAGGTTGGCGGCGACGATCTCGAAGTCGTTGTAGGAGGTGTGGGTGAAGGCGCCCCGGCCGTTGACGTCGCCCATGGCCCAGATCCCCTCGGCGCTGGTCTTCAACTCGTCATCGACCTGGATGTAGCCGCGCGCGTCTGTTTTGACGCCGGCGGCTTCCAGGTTCAGGTCGCCTGTATTGGGGAGCCTGCCGACCGCCAGCAGCAGGTGGCTGCCATCGGCGGTGACGGGATTGCCCCCGGCCTTGGCGGTCAGCCGCACGCCCTGCTCCTGCGTTTCCACCGCGTTGTCCCGAACCGCCGTGTGGACGGTGATCCCTTCACCCTCAAGGATCTCCCGCACCGTGTCCGACACCTCCGGGTCCTCGCGGGCGATCAGGCGGTCGGCGTATTCCAGGACGGTGACGCGGGAGCCGAAGCGCCGATACATCTGGGCGAACTCCAGCCCGATATAACTTCCCCCGGCGACGATCAGGTGGTCCGGCAGCGTGTCCAGCGCCATCATCGAGGTATTGGTGAGGAATGGGACTTCCGGCAGCCCCGGCCAGTCCGGCACGGCCGGGCGTCCGCCCGTGTTGATGAAGATGCGGGGCGCCGTCAGGCTTTCACCGCCAGCTTCCACCGTATGGGCATCGGTGAAGCGGGCCGTTCCCCAGATCAGCGTCAGGTTCTCCGTGCCGGCGATCCAGCTCGCCAGACTGTCGAGCGAGGCCTGGACGATCCTGTCCTTCCGCGCCTTGACGGCCTTCATGTCGACGCCGATCTCGCCGCCGGTCAGCACGCCGTAATCGGCGGCGCGGCGCGCCAGGTGGGCGACACGGGCGCTGGCGACCAGCGTCTTGGTCGGAATGCAGCCGTCGTTGACGCAGGTGCCGCCCAGGTGCTCCCGCTCGATCAGCGCGGTCTTCATGCCGGCCTTGGCCAGTCGGACCGCGAGGAAGGGACCGGATTGTCCGGCCCCGATGACGATGGCGTCGAAGGTCTTCGGCATGTCGATTATCCTCCCTGTCGTTTTTCGTTCTTCGTCGATGCGGACATCGGTGCGGTCCGCAGATTGAAACCCAGAACCGCGGCGGCGGCGAGCGACAACCCGACACCCAAGACCGAAACCGGCCAGCCGAAGCGGTCGAAGGCCTGCCCCAGCACGGCGCTGCCCACCAGCCCGCCGGAGAAGTAGGCCGCGAGATAGACGCCGCTGGCAGCACCGCGATCGGCCGCCGCCCGGCTGACGAAGCCGGTCGCCGTCGCCTGGGCGAAGAACGTGCCCGCGCCGACCAGCACCATGCCGAGCAGCACGGCGCCGAAGTCGGAGCTGAGCAGTGGAACCAACCCGAGCCCCGCGACGCCCAGCCCCGTCCAGAGTGCGGGACGCACGCCCCAGCGCGCGGCGGCGATACCCGCCAGCGGCGTCAGGATGATCGAAGGCAGGAACACGAGATAGACGAATCCGACCGACATCATGCCCAGATCCAGCGGCGGCCGGACCAGCACGAAGTTGACGTAGGTGAAGACGCCGATGAAGGCGAACAGGATGCAGAAGCCGACCGCGAACCCGGACAGCAGCGGCACCGTGCAAAGCTGGCGGACGCGGCGCGCCAGCGGGACCGGCGTCCCGGATGTGGGCGGCGGCGCTCCGCGCATCGCGGCCCAGGCCAGCGCCGCACCCGCCAGATTGAGGACGGCGAAGAAGGCGAAGTTGCCGGCCAGCCCGAAGCCCTCGGTGACGGTTGCGGCGGCCAACCTGCCGACGAGGTTGCTTGCGACGTTGCCGGTGATATAGGCGGCGAAGGCGCTCGCCTGCCCCATGCCGCCGCGCTCGCCCAGCCACGCCAGCGTCAGCGCGAAGGCAGTGGACATGCATAGTCCCTGAGCGACGCGAAGGACCGTGAAACTCGTCAGGTCGGGCGCCAGCGCCAGCAGCGCGGTCGGAACGGCCAGCAGGACCAGACTGGCGGCAACGCCGTTCCGGCGGTCGATCCGCCGGCTGAACAGCGCGGTCGCCAGACCCGCCACCGCCATCCCGAGCGTGCAGGCGTTGACCGCCATGCCCATGGCCGACGGCGCCACGCCATAGGCGGCGGCCAGCATCGGCAGGATCGCCTGCGTCGCGAACAGATCCACGACGGTAAAGAACGCCATCGCCGCGACGACGGCGGAGCGTCCGGCCGATGAGGCGCCGGCCGGCCTGAAGGGTGCGGCAACGGACATCGCAGATCCTCCTGGAGGCTGAAGGGACGCCGGGCCGAAGAACTTGGTCGTTGAGAATACTTTCGCCGTGTAGGTCGTGCTAAAGCGAAGCGGCAGCCGACATGGACGCGCCTGCTTGTCGGCTGCCGCTTCG
>NZ_JCACHA010000752.1:9853-10362 GCF_059503625.1 Skermanella sp. | reverse complement strand
GGAGTACGGGATGGGGCGGCGGCGCTGGCCCGGAAGAGGCCACGACCAGCCGGCAGTCGGAGGCCACGGCAAGGACCTTCGGCAGGACCTGGGTGGCGAACCAGGATGCCGCCTCGGCATGCGCTCCGGAGTCCGCCAAACCGGCCCCCGGGTCTGCCGGCAAGCCGGCCAGCATGATCGTCCGGCCGTCGAAGGACGGCGGGGCGGCGTAGTGGCCGCCGGGAGAAAACCGCACCGTGTCGATGCCGTCCGGTACATGATGGATGCGGCAGGCCACTTCAGGAAGAAGCTGCCTGAGCCTGTCGACGGCGGGGCCGCTGTTCAGGAGACTGGCGTCCCAGGGTGCCAGCCGGTGCTGGTCCAGCAGCATCAAGGCACGGAGTTCGCGTGCCTGAAGCCAGCGCCAGATGCCCTGGGCCGGGCGCCATCCGTCGGTCAGCGCGCCATCGTTCAGCGCGCCATCGTTCAGCGCGTCTCCGCCGATATCCGACCGGTCGAGCACCCGCCGG
>NZ_JCACHA010000752.1:0-9843 GCF_059503625.1 Skermanella sp. | reverse complement strand
CATCAGGGCATAGGGCGCCATCGTCGGGCACAATGCCAGGACCCGCGTCGGGCGGCGTTCGTTCCAGACCCGCTCCACCCAGGCCATCAGCGCCGCATCGCGCACCGGATGGCGGGACCGGCCGAGGTTGAGCAGTCCGGCGGAAGCCACTTTGCGTGAAGGCGGGCGCTCGCTCCGCGCGAAGAAGACGCTATGGCAGAACTGCCTGACGAAACCCTCATGCCGGCGATCGACCGAGTCGTCGGCAAAACAGCCGAGGTGGACCCTGTAACTTCCGGATAGGTGCCGCAGCATCCTCCACGCACGCATCGAAGCTCCCGGCTGGGCCGGGTGCGGTATGCCGGGCGTGAGGAGCAGCATGTCTTGCATTGCTCCCGAATAACCCGCTGTTCCGGGCATGGTTCCGGACCAGGAATGATCTTTGGAAAACGATCACGGATTATATCCGGACAGAAGAGCCGGATCGGTGGATTGACAACCATGCGTCGGCATCGCAAGGGTTCGCACCGCATCATACCAACCTAAAAATCGGAAAATATCGGAATGCGAAAGATTAGTCTGTTTGCTTCTGCCCTCATTGCGGGTGCCTTGATTTTCAGCGGCGCTCTTTTTTCTTCCGGTGTCCATGCCGCCGAGGACTCGCTGAAGGTTCGCAAGGAAGGCTTCGAGGCCACCAAGAAGAGCTTCGGCGCCATCAAGAAGATCCTCGAAGAGGGCGGCGACCTGTCCGGCGCCGCAGCTTCCGCGCAGTCGATCAATGCTTTTGCCAAGCAGGTCCCCGCGCTCTTCCCGGCCGGTTCGGACAAGGGCGAGACCAAGGCGAAGGCCGCCGTCTGGAGCAATGGTGCCGATTTCGGCGTCAAGGCTCAGGCTTTCGAGGCCGAAAGCGCCAAGCTGGTCCAGGCCGTGGCGAGCGGCGACAAGGCCGCCGTGCAGAAGCAGTTCGGCGCGGTCGGCGGAACCTGCAAGGCATGCCACGACACCTACCGGTCCGAATAGGCGCCGGTCGGAGTTTCCGGTCGGAACATCCGGCCTGAACCGGGACCGGCGGACCTGCCGGCCCCGGTTCAGGCCGTCCCGAGCAACAGGACGACCAGAGCGGCGGCAGTGCAGAAGACCAGGGTGGCGGAAAGGATACCGGGACGCGCCGCCGGCATCTTTGCCAGTCCTTCGGCCGTCATGCCGGCCGGGACGGTTTTGCGTCCCGTGATCATGGGACGGATCAGGTTCTCGCGGCGGATCACCAGGTAAGCCGCGACCACGGCGACATGGGTCGCCACAAGCACCAAGATCAGGTCGAACAGCAGGCGGTGCGTCGTGCTCAGCGTCTTGACGGCGGCGCTTGACGCAAGGTCCACGAAGGGACCGTCGACCATGATGTCGTCGCTCGTGAACAGGCCGCTTCCCGCCTGGGCCAGCAGGACCAGCAGCAAAGTCACGACCATCCAGCCGCCCAGCGGGTTGTGGCCCAGAACGGGCGGCACCCGGTCCGGCGGCAGCCGCAGTTCGCGCAGGTGCTCCAATGCCGCGCGCGGTCCCCTGATGAAGGTCGCGAAGCGGGCCGGATAGCTGCCGACGATCCCCCATCCCAGGCGGAACAGGAGCAGCGTCAGGATCGTGTAGCCGCTGAGGAAATGGATACGCATCCAGCCCAGTTCGGCGGCCGCCCAGGACGTGGCTATGGAAATCACCAGCAGCCAATGGAAAAGACGGACGGGAAGGTCCCATACGGTGACGCTTTGCTGGCCGGCCGAAGGCCGCTGGGTATCAACATCGTTCATGATAAGGCCTTCCGATGGCTGCCTGCCCGGCGCCCCCGCGCTCCCCCGGCGGGAAGCATGGGAGTGGTAGAAACGGCCGGCAGGCGCTGCCCGTGGATCATACCGCACATGCGATACCGCCATGAAGGGAATTTCATCCCGGGAAAATCGCTGCGCGGCGCAGAGCGGCCACATGCAATCCGTTAAAGTAACACCATCATTCGATGTAGACTATTGTTTGCGACATAACTCTTTGTGTTTATCAAGGATAAGACCTCGGAGTAGACTTGTGCTGTCGGCTTGAATTCGTTCCCCGCGCGGGATAAACAGACATCATCCCTTCAAGGAACGGAAAGGGACCAGCGGAGGTTTTATGGAAGCGCAAGCCCGGAGACTGATGGCTCAGTTACCGTATATGCGGCGCTACGGGCGCGCGCTTACCGGTTCCACGACAAGCGGCGACGATCTCGTCACCCGTGCGCTTGAGGCTGCCCTGATCGAACCTGAGCGGTACAACCTGGAGGCGGACGACGAGCCGGTCACCAGACGCCGCCTCTATACATTGCTCAACGGGTTGTTCGACGCCGCCAGGGGTACCAGTCCGGGTTCCGCCGCCGTTTCCGGCGACCCCGGCCATCCGATCGAAGCGGCGCTGAGCAACCTGCCGGAGCTGGAAAGGCGCGTATTCCTTCTGGTCAGCCTGGAGGAACTGTCGACGCCGCAGGCGGCCGACGTCATGGGCGTTCCCTCCGACGAGGCGCGCGAAGCGCTCGGCCGCGCGCAGAACGCCATGCGCGAGCAGCTGGTGGCGAATATCCTGATCGTCGAAGACGATGCGATCATCGCCTACGACCTGACGGAAACCGTCCTGGGCATGGGGCACAAGGTCTGCGGCACCGCCGCGACCATGGAAGAGGCGCTTGCCGCCGCCGCCGCCAACCAGCCCAGCCTGGCGCTGATGGATCTGCGGCTGGCTCACGGCGGCAGCGGCATCACGACGGCGCAGGCGCTGCGCGAGACGCGGGCGCTGCCGATCATCTTCGTGACCGCCTTCGCCGAGGAATTGAAGCAGCGCGGCCTGGATTATCTCGGCCCGGTCATCAAGAAGCCGTTCACCCGCGAGCAGATCGAGCGGGCGATCACCCAGGCCGTCTTCACTCCCCGTCCCGGCGACACGCCCCCGACGCTTGCCGGCCGATCCGCCGGCTGAGCGCCCTGCCCTACGTGTTTCATAGCTGCCATACGGGTTATTGATACGGCAGGACGGGGCGCCGAAGTTCTGGGAAGCAAACCCCGGATCGGAAAACCGCCCGCATGTCCCTCGCCGCAGCCCGCGATCCTTTCCACAGCCCCCATCGCCTGACCAACCGCCTTCACACAGTTCTGCTGCTCGGCGGCATGATCGGGCTGCTGGCGGCCTGCGGCTGGATCGTCGCCGGACCTGAAGGTGGGCTGTGGGCGCTGGCGCTGGGCGGAATCAGCCTTGCCTTCGCGCCCCGCATGTCGCCGCAGATGGTGCTCGGCCTCTACGGCGCGGTGCCTGTTCGCCCCTGGGACCTGCCGAACGCCGTCAGGGTCCTGAACGAGCTGGCGGAGCGCGCGGGGCTTCCGGCGCCGCCTCAACTCTACTGGATACCCAGCCCGACGCTGAACGCCTTCGCCATGGGACGGCCCGGCGACGCGGCCATCGCGGTGACCGACGGCATGATCCGGTCCCTGACGCTGCGGGAACTGTCGGGCGTGCTGGCGCATGAGATCAGCCATGTCCGCAACGGCGATCTCTGGCTGATGGGGCTGGCCGATACGGTCAGCCGGCTGACCCGCATGATGTCGCTGTTCGGCCAGATCCTGCTGCTGTTCAACCTGCCCCTGCTGCTGACGGGTGCCGTCACCATTCCCTGGGGCCTGATCCTGCTGCTGGTGCTTGCTCCGACGATCGGGGCGCTGCTTCAGCTGGCCCTGTCCCGCACCCGGGAATACGACGCCGACCTGGGCGGCGCGCTGCTGACCGGAGACCCGATGGCGCTGGCCGGAGCGCTGCGCAAGCTCGAACGCAACGGCCGGGGTCTGTGGGAGTCGCTGCTGATGCCCGGCCGGCGCGATCCCAACCCGTCGCTCCTGCGGACGCATCCGCCGACGGAAGAACGCATCCGCCGCCTTGCCGCGCTCAGTGGCCAGCTCGACGACGGCCGCATCGCTTCGGCGGCCGGCGGACATGGGCCCGGCTCCGGTCGGTTCCGCGAAGTCCGGACCCGGCCGCGTCACCGGCTGACGGGCTTGTGGTACTGAAAGCCGAACTCTTTGGGAGTATGGCGGCGCGTATTGACCTGGATCAAGCCCCTTCCACGCCAGTCGCATGACAATACGACCATAATATTCATGCAGCGATGGCAAGGGGAGCAGTCATGAAGATCCGCACGCTTCTGGAGCTGAAAGGCAAGACCGTCGTCAAGGTACGCCCCGACGACACCATCTCCAAAGCCGCTCACCTGATGAAGCTTCATCATGCGGGTTGCGTGGTCGTCAGCGAAGACGGCAAGCATGTCAACGGAATCGTCGCCGTCCGCGACATCGTCTACGCCCTGGCCGAGCGCGAAAGCCGCATCCGGCATCTCACCACGTCGGAAATCCTGGACGCGCCGATCAGTTCGATCATGACCCACACCGTCAAGACCTGCGGTCCGGACGACAGCCTGCGCCACGTCATGGAAAACATGACCAAGTGGCACATCCTTCACATCCCCGTGATCGATCACGGCGAGTTGTGCGGGATCGTCAGCGTCGATGACGTGGTCAAACACGCGGTCGCCGAAATGGACATGGAGAAGGGCGTGCTCCAGGATCGGGCTCATCTCTACCAGACGCTGGAAGACATGCGCTGAAGCCACTCCGGCTCGGTTTCCCCGGAAGCTCCTTCAGCCGGATCGTCAGCCAGAACGAGGCCGTCGCCGCGCCACTCCAGCAGCCACTCGCCCGGCTGCCCGCCACGGCAGCGGAGCAGCCGGGTCCGCCAGCGCGGCAGCCCCACTCCCTGCTCGCCGCTCCCAGCCTGCCCATCGGCGGGCAGGCTGGGGGCGGCGCTCAGGCCCCAGCGCGTCACCGATGCGGTGGCGGCTCCCAGCCGGCGGCTGGACGAGCGAAGCAGCAGTGCGGTGACGCCCGATGCTTCCGCCGCCAGTTGCAGCCGGCGGCTGGCCACCATGTCGATATCGCCGACCTCCCCCAGCACCGCCGCCAGGGACCGGCAGCGCAGGGACTCTTCCATGGCCCACAGGATATCGGCATCGCGCCGGGCGCTCACGACGATCAGCCGCTCCGGCTTCAGGCCGTAAGCGGCGATTCCCGGCGCGTAGAGATCGTCGTCCCGCGTGATCCAGACCACCTGCCCGCTACCTGCCACCCCGCTACCCGAATCCGTCCGCCGGCTGGAGATCCGGGCCAGGATCGCGGCGCTGAAGCCGGTCGCCACGCTGTTGAACGGATCGTTCTCGCCGACGACCTCGTGCAGGCACCCCAGCGGCAGCCCGCCATCCGGCAGGACGCCGTCCACATCGGGAACACCCAGCGGCAGGAAACGGGTGCCGTCGGCCCCGCCGATCCCTTCCATCCGCCGTATACGCCCCCGCAACTCGGCCAATACGGCGGCCTTGGAAGCGGCGGGCGTGGCGTCGGATGGCGTTGGCATGGGTATGATCTAGCCCTGTTAGCGGAAATGTTCCCTATTTGTTCTAGTTTGAAGCACGAAGGAAGTCAAGGAGGCACCTTTTTTCCTAAGAAAGCCATTTCAAGCGGTCAGAACAGCGAGCTGGCGAGATCGCGTCCCGCTCCCACGCGCCGCATTTTCTTGTCCGGACCGGTACTGACCAGACGGGGGGTCTTGTTGAAATTCATGGTGATGATCAGGGTGGCGGCGTCCTTGATCACGTGGAGCGTCTTTTCCGCCTCGACCGGCAACGGGATCTTTCGCCCCATGCAGAAGGCGATCATAGCCGCCGCGACTTCCTGTTCCGTCAGGACCAGGGTGGTGGTCTTGCCGTAGTCGTCCTTGACCTCCATGACAGTCTCGATCATCTCGCCGGTCTGGAACTTCACCGACTCGACAGTCCCTTGGGGCAGTTCCTCATTGCGTTTGCGGCGACGGGCAATAACGGCGCCGATAAGCTCGCGCTCAGTGAAGACGATGCAGCGAAGCTCTCTCATCGAATACCTCTGATATCACGCTCATGGATGAGCACATCCCAGGGTATAGACAGGCAGTTTTTAAAAATTGATTAGCCTTTAACGGACCTTCAGCCGGACCCGTTTTCGAGCCCGGCGATCTCGCGGATCAGCTTGGCAAGGATGGCGGACGCGAAGGCGTCGAAGTCGCGCGCCGCGATGTAGAAAGCCCCCGGCCCGCCGATCACGTTCTCCTCGTAATAGCGGTCCAGATCGACCGGCGCCGCACCGCCCCAGGGATTGGGCCTGTCGTTCAGGATCGGCAGGCCGTTGATCGTGATGCCCTGCTCCACCGCCTGGTCGCGCGCCAGCACCGGCGGACGCCCGCGGTTGTTGACCCCGTCGCCCGAAATGTCGATCACCTGACGGACACCCTCGAACCCGTTGCCGTCGAACAGCGTCGCGGAATAATCGATGGCGCCGCTCAGCGACGTCCAGCGGGCCGACGCGAAGGGCGCCGCCTGGATCTGCTGCGCGAAGCTCGCCGCCTGCTCGCCGGTACCGATCAAGGTCCAAGGCACTACCATCCGCTGATAGTCCTCCCCCGCCCATTCCACATAGGTCACCGCGATGGCGCCGAAGGGGCCGCCGCCCATGGCGGCGACCACGCGCGGATTGGTCAGGGCCGCGACATAGCCTTCGCGCTGGAGCGCCGCCTCCTCCTCGTCTACGCTGCCGGAGATGTCGATCGCGAGGACCAGTTCCAGGTCCACCGGCTGCTGCGCCTGGGCCGGCCATGCTCCCACCGTCATCAACAGCATCCACAGGGCCGGCAGGCCGGCGATCGGGTTGGCACGGACGCGCATCGCAACCTCCTGGAGGAGAATGACCGGTCTATTGAACCAAGCGCCGACGAATCACGCAAGCATCACGGCTCCCGAGGAACGACGACCCTGTTTTTCAAGATCCTGAAGAATGGAACGAAGCACACCACATGGTGTTGAGACGCTTGAACCGATCAAATCGAGACCCGAAAGGCCGAATAATGGATATCGTCAGAATTCTCCTTGCCATCCTGTTGCCTCCGCTGGGTGTCTTCCTTCAGGTTGGTATCGGCCTGCAATTCTGGGTCAACATATTGCTGACGATCCTGGGTTACATTCCCGGTATCATTCACGCCCTTTATATTATCCTCAAGTACAAGTAAGCACCATGGCCCCGGCCGCTCCCCAGGACTACGACGCCAAGCTCGCTCAATTGGAGCGGCTGGCGGACCTGCTCGACAGCCGCTGGCGCATCCCCGGTCTCGGCATCCCGATCGGGATCGACGGCATCGCCAGCATCTTCCCTGTCGTGGGCGACAGCGCCACCGGCGTCGTCTCGGCCTATCTGGTCTATCAGGCGTCGCGCATGGGCGTTCCCAAGAGCGTGCTGATGCGCATGGCGGGCAATGCCGGACTGGACTGGGCGGTCGGCTCCATCCCGGTGCTCGGCACCCTGTTCGACATCGGCTTCAAGGCCAACCGCCGCAACGTCAACCTGCTGCGCCGTCACCTCGAGGAAGAGCGCGACCGCAACCCGGCACTTCGTCCGACTCTGCGCCGGGTTTGAAGCGGCCAGTTCAGCCGGAAGTTTGACCCAAATCAAGGCGGGCAAGGCTGGCCGCGCGCAGTCTTGCCGCCATGAACGCAGATCTCATAGCCAAGTATGACGGCCTCCGGGTACCGCGCTACACCAGCTTCCCGACGGCCCCCCATTTCGGTAGCCAGGTCCAGGCCGCCGATTATCTGGAATGGCTGGGAGCATTGCCCGCCGGCCAGAGCCTGTCGCTCTATTTCCATGTGCCGTTCTGCCGGTCCATGTGCTGGTACTGCGGCTGCCACACCAAGATCGTGGCGCGCTACGAGCCGGTCGCCGAATATCTCGACCTGCTGAAACGGGAGATCGACCTGATCGCCGCCGCTCTGCCAAGCGGCCTCCCGGTGCGCCACATCCATTTCGGCGGCGGCACGCCGACCATGATCGCCCCATCCGACTTCGAAGCCCTATTGGCCCATGTCCGCTCCCGCTTCACGGTGGAGCCGGACTGCGAGATCGCGGTCGAGATCGACCCCCGCACGCTTGCCGCCGAAGCTCCGGCCGCCCTCGCGCGGGCCGGCGTCAACCGTGCCAGCCTCGGCGTTCAGGACCTCGACCCGACCGTTCAGGGCGCCATCAACCGCGTCCAGCCCTATGCCGTGACGGAGAGCGCCGTCCGGGCGCTCCGCCGTGTCGGCATCGACAGCATCAACCTCGACCTGATGTACGGCCTGCCCCACCAGACGCCGGAAAGCTGCGAGGAAAGCGCCGAACTGGTGATGGAACTGACGCCGGAGCGACTGTCCGTGTTCGGCTACGCCCATGTTCCCTGGATGAAGAAGCACCAGCGGCTGATCGACGAATCCGCACTCGCGGATTCACGCGGAAGGTGGAAGCAGTTCGACGTCATCGCCGCCGTGCTGGCGGACCATGGCTACCACCAGATCGGCCTCGACCACTTCGCGCTGGAAAGCGATCCGATCACGGTGGCGCAGCGGGACGGCACCCTGCGCCGCAACTTCCAGGGCTACACGACCGACGGCGCGGATGTGCTGATCGGCTTCGGCGCGTCCTCCATCGGCGCGATGCCCAACGGCTATGTCCAGAACGACCCGGCGATCGACCGGTACGGCGAAGCCGTGCGCGCCGGCCGGCTGCCCATCGTCAAGGGCAAGCGGCTAAGCGCCGACGACCGGATGCGCCGTGACCTGATCGAGCGCCTGATGTGCGACCTGGCCGTCGATCTGGACGATGTCGCGGCCCGCCACGGCATGGACGCCGGACTGTTCGCCCCCGACCTCGACAAGCTGGCGCCTCTGGCGGCGGACGGGCTGGCGAAGATCGACGGTCACCGCATCACGGTCCCGGAGGACGTGCGCCCGCTGGTCCGCGCGGTAGCGGCGGCCTTCGATCCCTACCTCGACGTGGCGGCGATGCGGCACTCGAAGGCGATCTGATCCGGCCCCTCTCTCCTTCCCGTCTGGTATTACCCTCTGGTTTTCTGCGGTCATTTGGGCCAAAACTAAGGGAATGCCAGAGGGATGGCGGATGCCATGAGAGAGAAGACCGCGCGATGATCACGCTGTACAGCTATCCTTCGCCCAATGGGCACAAGGCCTCGATCATGCTCGAGGAAACCGGATTGCCCTACGAGACCGTCCGGGTGGACATGACGGCGGGCGAGAACCTGGAGCCCGGCTTCCTCGCCATCAGCCCGCTCGGCAAGATCCCCGCCCTGATCGACCACGATGCCGCCAAGGCTCCGCGCCGCGTCTTCGGCTCCGGCGCGATCCTGGAATATCTTGGCGAAAAGACCGGCAGGTTCCTGCCGACCGACATGTGCGCCCGGACCGAGGTGTGGAACTGGCTGGCCTTCGGCGTCAGCGATGTCGGCCCAACCTCGGTCGACATGTTCCGCTTCGGCGTCCGCGCCCCGGAAAAGCTCCCCTACGCGATCGAGCTGTTCAAGTCCGAACTGCACCGCTGCTACCGCGCGCTGGAAGCGCAGCTTTCCCAGACCGAGTATCTGGTGGACGGCGAGTACACCATCGCCGACATCTCCGTCTTCCCCTTCGTCGCCGTAGCCTCCCAGACCGCCCCGACGCTGTTCGAGACGTACCCCAGCATGAAACGCTGGCATGACCTCGTCAGCACCCGCCCTGCCGTCCAGCGGGGGATGGTGGTGCCGGAATAGCGGCGGCGCGGCAAAGCGTAACAACCCTAATCTCAGACATTTGCGATTGCCCGCATATTGCGTATGCTCCTGGTGAAACCGGGATATCATGGCAATGAACACGGCTGAATTTCATCAAGAAAGTCCTGGCCGGATCGAATACCGGTTCGAAAT
>NZ_JCACHA010000751.1:0-10372 GCF_059503625.1 Skermanella sp. | reverse complement strand
CGGTCGCAGAAGCGCCTGACTTCCGCCATGCGGTGGGAGATGAAGATGGTAGTGACGCCGCCGGCCTTCAGGCGTTCGATCAGCCCGCCGAGCCAGTCGATGTCGCGTCCGGACAGCGCCGAAGTCGGCTCATCGAGCAGCAGGACGCGCGGCTGGCGGAACACGGCACGGGCGATTTCGATCTTCTGGCGCTGCGGCAGGTCGAGCGTGCCGACTTCGGCCTTCGGGTTCACATGCCCCAGGCCAAGCGATTCCAGATGGTCGCGGACGAGCTGCTCGCCGCGCCGCCGGCGCAGCAGCCCCAATGCCCCGACCGGGGCATTGGGCAGCAGCATGTTTTCCGTGACCGTCAGGTCCCGGACCAGCGAGATTTCCTGAAAGGCGGTCTGCACACCGAAGCGGTGCGCGTCGGTCGGACGCGTCAGGTGCGCTTCCTCGCCGAAGATCCGGATCGTGCCGGAATTCGGCCGGATCAGCCCCGACAGCAGCTTCACCGTGGTCGATTTGCCGGCGCCGTTCTCGCCGAGAAGGGCATGGACTTCACCGGGGCGGACGCTCAGGGACGCGCCGTCGAGCGCCACGGTCGGACCGTAGGCCTTGACGATCCGCTCCAGCCGCAAAGCTTCGGAGCCTGCGATCATGTCGTGAGATCTCCCGTACCGGGATTACGATGGCCCGGAGAGGCAGTGGCCTCTCCGGGGCAGGCACAAGGCTGATTTACTTCGACGCTTCGGCGGCCGATTTCTCAGGCTCGCCGACCAGCGCCGCCTGAAGGCCAACCTGCGGGGTCTGCTCGGAGAAGATCGACGCGAACCAGCCGGGATTGGACACCATGGCGGGTTGGAAGACGTTGCAGCCCGCCGCCATCTCCTGCCACGTCCCCTCCTTGCACAGCTTGACCGTCTCGTTGGTGACGACCGGCAGCGGCAGGGTGGACTTCTGGGGGATGCTCTTTCCTTCCAGCTTGTCGATCGCCAGCTTGAGCGCATAGGCGCCGGAATACGGCGGCGAGGCATAGGAGATGCGCGGAGCATCCATCGGCCGGTAGGCGCCGTTCGCGCCATCGACCTCGGCATTCTTCGGCAGCATCTGGATACGGCCGCCGTTCGAGCCTTCGCCGGCGCACGGCTTCAGCTTGTCCTCGGGAATGCCGGCCTCGAGCTGCATCTGGTTGGCGGTGAAGCAGCCGACCTGCATCCACAGGCCGTCGATCTTGTCCCAGCTCTGGGTCGCCAGCATCTTCGACAGCTCGGTCCGGGCCACCGCCTGGCTCCACATGCCCGGAGCTTCCGAGACGATCTTGATGCCCGGATTCTTGGCGAAGACTTCCTTCGCGGCCTTGGTCCGCAGGGTATCGACCGACGTGCCGGGCACGCCGGTTATGGCGACGATGTTGCCCTTGCCGTCCAGTTTCTTGACCAGCCATTCCGCGGTGACGCGGCCGGCCTCTTCCTGGTCGATGGTGACGTTGTGCGCGCAGGGCTCGGTGATTTCGGCATCGTAGGCCACCACCGTGACGCCCTTGCCGCAGGCGTTCTTGACCACCTGGTTGAGCGCCGTCGGGGAGATCGGATAAACGACGATCGCCTTCGCCCCGGCCTGAACCATGGAGTTGATCTGCTGGATCTGCTTCTGGGCGTTGGGGCCGGCGACCTGGACTTGGAGATCGATCTTGTCCGCCAGATCGGGATGGGCCGCCATGGCCTTGATCATGTTGCTGGCTTCGGCCTGCCAGTCGTTGCCGATATAGCTCATGCTCAGGAAGACCTTGTGCTTTTCCTGAGCGGAAACGCCGGCCGTTCCAGCCAGCAGGCACAGGCCCGCCATTCCGGCCAGCAGCTTCTTGTTGAGCGCCATTTGTCCCCTCCCTTGGTGTCTCCTGGCTTCCCGTCCCATCGACCGGAGCCGTCACGGCAGCGGCTTGACGCGCCGAATGCCGAGTTGGTATTTTATTTACCGTTATTTTTGATCATAGATCACAATTTGCCGCTCCGGCAATCCACTTTTTACCGCTTACCCTTATGGCTATAATCCTGCGCAACCTGGGCCCGACTAGGCCGGAAAGTGGATGTGAGACGATGGCGTTAGCGATCCCGCGCAAAGATCTGCCGATCGAGCCGGTCACCCGGACGACCGTTCAGGATCACGTCTACCTGAAGATGAAGGAGCTGATTCTGAACGGCGACATCGAGCCGGGACGGATGGTCACCATCCAGAGCCTGTCCGATGCCTTCGGGGTCAGCACCATGCCGGTGCGGGAAGTCTTGAACAGGCTGGTGGCCGAGAAGGCGCTGACGGTCGTGTCGGGACGCTCGGTCGGCATCCCGCCGCTGACGGTCGACCGGCTGGACGACCTCCGGCGGGTGCGGGTCGAAATCGAGGGGGTTGCGACGGAGTGGGCGGCGCGGGGGATCTCTGACGCCGATCTCGATCACCTCGCCGGCCTGATCGACCGCATGGACGTCGCGAAGACGGAGCGCGACCGCGCCACCTATGTTCCGGCCAACCGGGAGTTCCACTTCACGATCTACCGGGCGGCCGGATCGGAAACGCTGATGTCGATCATCGAGTCACTTTGGCTGCAAATCGGTCCCTACTTCGATTTGCTCAAGGCGACCGGCAACTGGTGGACCGCCAATGTCGAGCACGGCGCCATGCGCGACGCGCTGATGCGCAGGGACGGAGCCGGTGCCAGGAAAGCGCTGGAAGCCGACATCGAAGGCGCCGCGGCGGCCTTGAAAGATATACTTGTCGAGCAGCAGCGGACGGCGGAAAAGCCGGCCCGGCGACGACGCAGAATGCCGGAATAGCGCTCGGTGCGCCGGCTTCCGTGAGTTCCGGACCGGGACACCGTACCGATGCGTTCGGGAACTTCCCCGCCGGGATCGAGGTTGGAAAGCCGACACAGGGCAAGGGCCGGAACGATGGAACTCACCGATTATCCGCTGCTTCATAAAGCCGACTTGATGCTGACCTTGCTGAAGGTGGCAGCCCAGGGACCGGCATCGCTTGAAGACGCGATCGAGAGGCTGAAGCAGAACCTGAAATCCGTGGGTGAATCGCCTCCGGTCTCCGACGAGGAGTTCCGGACCCACTTGTCGGACGTGCGGGAGCATCTCGTCCAGGCGGTTCTGCTGGCGCCTCTCGATGACGGCCGGCTGGCCATCACGCCGCGCGGCATGCAGGCCCTGAGCGATCATCCCGGAGGGATCGACGACAGCGTTCTGATGGACTACGCGGAGTTCCGCGCGTTCATAGAAGCGAGAGCCGGCCACCCGATGAAGACCGTCGGGGACGAGAGCCCTCCTGGCGACGACCCCCGGATAGCGGAATTCGACCGGGGCATCGCCGCCTTCAACGACGGGCTGGACATCAACGACAATCCCTATTCCCGCGATACGCCGATGCACATCGCTTGGGAGAGCGGATGGTCGGAAGCGAAGGACGACGCGGTGCGTACCGGCGCATGGGCTGACCGATCCACCAACATCTGACCCTTGGGCGGTCCTTGAAGCAAGGCCGGGTTTTCAAACCGCCCGCAATAACAGAAGAAATACACGGGGAGATAACGCCATGAAGATGTCCATCAAAGGCCTGCTGCTGGGTTTGAGCCTTCCGGCAATGATCCTGGCGGCGAATGCCGGAACAGCCGCCGACATCAAGGAACGCTCGATCAAGCTCGGCTACGGTATTCCCGAAGAACATCCCCTGGGGCAGGGCGTGAACCGGTTCGCGCAGCTCGTCAGCGACAAGAGCGGTGGCAAGATCAAGGTGAAGGGCTACCCGGCAACCATGCTCGGCTCCGAAACGCAGATGATTTCGGCGACCATCGGCGGCGTCCAGCAGATGGTCATCCCGTCATCGGCGGCGGTCGTCTCGAACGTCAAGGAATTCGCCTTGTTCGATCTGCCGTTTCTGTTCGCCAATGAAAAAGAGGCAGACACTGTTCTGGACGGTCCCGTCGGGCGGCAACTGCTAGACAAGCTGACGGGCAGCAATCTCGTCGGTCTGTGCTTCTGGGAAAACGGCTTCCGGCATGTGACCAACAGCAAGCACCCGATCACCAAGGCCGAGGACCTCGACGGACTGAAGATCCGGACGATGACGAGCCCTGTGTATATCGACTCTTTCAATACCCTGGGCGCCAATGCCGTTCCGATGTCCTTCACCGAACTCTTCACGGCTCTGGAAATGAAGGCCGTGGATGCGCAGGAAAATCCCTTCGGCATCATCCATGCCAGCAAGTTCGACGAAGTTCAAAAATATTTGAGCGTTACCAGGCACTCCTACGCCCCTTACGTGGTGATGATCGGCAAGAAGTTCTGGGATGGGCTGTCACCGGATGAACGGAACATTCTCACGGACTCCTGTGTCGAGGCGCGTGCCTACCAGCGCAGTCTGACGCGGGAGACCAACGCGAAGATCGCCGATGAGCTCAGGGCCAAGGGAATGCAGATCAACGAGATCGATGCACAGGAAACGGCCAGAATGAAGGAGCAGCTTCAGCCTGTGGTCGATAAGCATACGAAGACCATCGGCGAGGACCTGGTGGCCCGGACCTATGAGGAAATCGAGAAGGTCAGGACGCGGAACTGATCCGTACGACCGGTCAGCGAGTACGGAACGACCAGGACATGCGCGCGATGATGTCCTGGTAGAAGGGCTTCTGCTCGGCCGGGATATCGATGAACAGGGTGCTGGCCTCGGACGAGGCGCCGTCGATCATGGTGCGCTGGTAATAGATCCGGTCGCCGTCATGGCCGCTCAGCACGAACCAGTTTTCCTTCGAACGCTCGTACGTGATCGACGCCGCCTTGGCCAGCAGGCTTCGTCTGGCGCTATCCATCACGTCGCGGACCGCGGTTTCCTGGCTCAGCGCGGCGCTCGATACCGAAAACCACGACAGGCCGTCGTCGGAGGTGAAACGGAAGCCGCCGGCTATCGGGCTCATGACGGGAAACACCCGGATCGGATAGCAGACGGTGGCTCCAAGGCTCTGATGACTGAAGCGCTCGAATGCAAGATCTCCCTGGTAGGTCTTGTAGTCGTCGCTGCCGGCTGGACAAGTCGCCGCGCGCGGGCTGGGCGCTCCAGCGGTAAAGATCGCAAGGAAAGCCAGGAGCGTCAGCGCATTCGACCGCCGGCGCCCCAGCGGGGAACCGACACGCTGCACCTTCTGTTGGGTTCGTGATCGCCGAAGAAACCGCATTCCCGTTTCGCTCCGCTGAAGGAAATCAAATGGCACACTCGGTAAACAAGGCCACCTGCGCGGCGGTGATGGCCCTGACACTCTTTTCTGCAAGCGCTGCCCTGGCCCAGCAGGACACTGCAATGCCCGAGGCGCAGCAACGAACCGCTGGTGAACGAACCGCCGGGGGCTTGCTTGCCCGGCAGGGCGGGAATGCATTCGGACCCGTGACATACCAGCCGAACAATGCTCCCTTCGCCCTCCGCAACAACAACTGGGTCGCCATCAAGGGTCCAAACATCACGGGCGAATGGCCAGGGCAGACGGGTGCCAACCGGCACGGCTTCGCCCGGTTCGACGATCCGGCCTACTCGATCAGCAGCTTCATCGAACTGATGCGCATATATCACGATCGCCACAACGCAAAATCGGCGGCGGAGATCCTCCGGCGCTACTCGCCATCCGGCGACTGCTCGGGCGCTCCCTCCCTGCCGCCCGCCGAGCGGCGGGATGGCGGCGGCTGCGTCGAAAATCAGACGAATGCCCCGGTTACCGCGACGCGGGCGGCGCGCGCCGTCGGTCTCGCTCCGACCGACGACCTCGACCTGTTCGGTCCCAATGGAGAGATCAACCACCCGGACCGCGTGAGGGCGCTTATCGACGCCGTCGTGACCCAGGAGGTGGGCGCCAGTCACTGTCCCCAGCCGCCGCGCGGCGAGAGCTGGATCGGCTGCAAGGTCGATGACGACGTTTATGCCCGCGCGGTCGATCTGCTGGATGGCAATGGCTGAGTCGATGACAAGGTGCGCAAGCGCCGGGGCCAAGAGGCTAAATTGACCCGGCGGACAGACTAGAGGACCTGGCAATCGGCTCTGGGGACAAAGCCCTGTTTGGTTGAGTCACGCCGACCTGGCGGCGTTCTCGGTTTGAGCATAGTAGCGTGCTTCAGCCTCGGCGGGGGGAGTGTTGCCGATGGGTTGGAGCAGGCGCCGGTTGTTGAATCGGTTCCGTCAGGCTTCGCGTCGGATCCTGAGCGGAGGCACGGATCAGGCTAGCGAGCAGTGTCGTCGTCTCGCGGCGGCAAGCATGTCGCGGAGGGCGGCGCCCCTCTGGACATGGATCACCTGTCGACGGGCTACGGGCACGTGCTCATCACAATGGGTAGCTGGTTGGAGGAAGCCGCGCACTTCATCAAGGACGCAGCGGAAACGTCCGCCCGCAATCCCGGCACTCGTGATTTCCCCTGATCGGAGGCGCACCTCCACCCCCGATCACCCTCCCGACGGCAAGCTGGCGCGAAAGCTGACATAGCTCTATTGGTGGAACCTGTTCGGCCACATCCTCGAACCATGATGGGGTCGAGCCATGCGGCGTTCACCCGAAACGGGCCCGTTAACGCGTCGAGCCCGTCGCCGCCCACTCCTCGAACAATTCGCGGAACGGTCGGCCCCGTGTGCCAGGCTGCTCCGTCAGCACCAGGGCGAAATCCACGCCCTCCAAGCCGGGCGTGTGCATCACCTCGCCGACACGGAACGTCGAGAGCGCACCGCCCTCCTCGAATTGGATCAGTTCCCCGATGCTCGGATCGAGTCTCAGATCTTTGTCGCTCCAGACAGGCTTGTCGCCCTCGCGCACAAGCAGGCAGCGGCAGCGAATACTCATGGTTTTACTCCTGGTTACAAGATGCCGGAACGGGCGAGATCAGCAGCCGACAGTTGGATGGACGCTCAGGCCGATTCTGCTACGTTCGACACGAGACATCCAACCGGTGGGAGAGGCGGCGGTTCCGGCGAGCGGTCCGGGACCGTCATCGTCCACAACGTCTGCGAACAGCTGCTCAGGCTTTTTCATGCAGTCGATTGTTATGTCGTTGCATGGATGACAGGATCCTGCTGCATCGAATTGACCGAGGAATTGGCGGATGAACGCACGGAAAATATTGGGGAGTCTAACGCTGGCGGGTTTCCTGATCGCCGGCATGGCAGGCCGCGATGCGGAGGCGGCATCGCTGAACGAACTGGCGTCACGGCATGCCTCCGCCACCTACCGCGAGCTGGTGGAACTTCTGTCACTGCCAAACGTCGCGACGGTTGGAGCCGATATTCAGAAAAACGTGACGTGGCTTGATCAGGCCATGAAGAAGCGCGGCTTCAGGACGCAGGTGCTCGCCAATGGGGAAAAGCCGATGCTGTTCGCGGAGTTCCCGGGAGCTTCGCCGGACAGAAAGACCGTGCTTTTCTATGCTCACCTGGACGGGCAGGCGGTGAAGCCGGCCGAATGGGATCAGGAAAGCCCTTGGGCGGCGACCCTGAAGCATCGGACATCCCAGGGGACTTGGGAAAGCCTGCCACTTGAACAGCTCTTCGGCTCCAGCGTCGATCCCGACTGGCGGCTGTTTGCCCGCTCGTCGTCAGACGACAAAGGTCCGATCATGATGCTTCTCGCCGCCTTCGACGCCATGAAAGCGGAAGCGCTGACTCCGGCCGTCAATGTGAAAGTGCTACTGGATTCCCAGGAGGAGCAGGGGTCGCCTACACTCGACAAGGTCATCAGGGAAAATCTGCCCCTTCTTCGGACCGATGCCCTGGTCGTGCTCGACAGTCCAATGCATCCAAGCAACAAGCCGACGCTGGTGTTCGGAAATCGTGGCATCGTATCGGCAACGCTGACCGTATTCGGTCCGAAGACCGAGCTGCACAGCGGCCACTACGGCAACTACGCTCCCAATCCGGCACAGGGACTGGCGGAACTGCTGGCCTCCATGAAGGACGAGAAGGGCCGGGTGGCGATCCCCGGTTACTATGACGGGATAGCGCTTGACGACCAGACCAGACGCATCATGGACGCCACTCCGGACGATGAGCCTGAATTGAACAGGCGCCTCGGCATTGCTGAACCGGATCAAGTCGGCGACAACCTCCAGGAAGCCCTGCAATACCCATCCCTGAACATCAGGGGCCTGGCATCCGCGGAGGTGGGCGACAAGGCTCGGACCATCATTCCGGCAACGGCGACGGCGGAAATCGACATTCGCACGGTTCCTGAAACTCCGCCTGCGCGTTTGTTCGATTTGCTGAAGCAGCATGTCGAGAAACAGGGCTATCATCTGGTGGCGAAGCAGCCGAGCGACAGTGAGCGGCAACAGCATTCTAAGCTTGCCTCGCTGACTTTCCTGGAGGGCTCCGCATCGAGCGCTGCGGTCAGGACCGATCTGCGGGCGCCGATCGGTCAATGGGTGTATCGTGCCTTCGAATCGACTTACGCGACCGAGCCGGTGCGCATCCGCATGATGGGCGGCACCGTTCCCACGGGAGCCGCCGTCGAGGCATTGCAGGCGCCTTTCGTCATCGTTCCTCTCGTGAACGCGGACAACAACCAGCACAGTTCCAACGAAAATATGCGGCTGGGGAACTATATCGATGGTATCCGGGGGATCCTTGGTCTTCTGCAGCAACAATTCTGACCGCTGAAATCCGTCATCTCTTGCAAGCAGTGTCGCGGCAACGGGAAGCGTGTTGAACGGATCTGCCCCGTTGGGAAGGGTCTACTTCGATCCTCACGGACCAAGCATGGCGGCAGCCTCCGTTTTGCCGTGCTCATTGTCCGAATCCGCTTCGAAAAGTGAATTCTCGGCCAGGGCCCGTGCCGTTGCCGCCAGCAGGTCCGCTTGTGTGATAAGGCCCAGGACGCAGTGCCGTTCGTCGACGATAATCACGGCGTGAGCATGGCCGTCGGTCAGGACGGGAATCAACTCCAGGGCGGGGTCGTCCGGCGATGCCGTCGCCGCACTTGAGAGAAGGTGGGCGATCGGATCCGCCGCGTTCGCCAGTTCGCGGAGGCCGACGGTCCCGACCAGGGTGTTCTCTTCGTCCACGACCGGCAAAGTTCTGATGTTATGGGCCAGCAACAAGGTGCGCGCCGCGATGGCGGATTCATCGAGGCTGATCCTGACGACGTCCCGGGACATGATGTCCCGGCACCTGAGAACGCCATGCGACCGGACCATGGCCTGCAACTCGACCTGCCGCAGCAGGCGATCGAGATCGTCACGATCGATGTCGAACGTCTCGTCCAGCGCTTCCAGTGCCGCGTCGACATCCTCGCTACGGAAGCCGACACGCCTTTGTGGCGGCTGATCGAGCGTATGATGCGTGTTTGCTGGCGCCGGTGCCGGAACATGCGGATAGCTCCGCCTGGAGAACCTGTGGAAGAGAATCCCGAGGGCCACCAGGATGAGTGAGTTAAGCGCCACCGGTATGAAAGGAAACAGGAAGCCCGACGTGGTAACGACCGGACCGCCCAGAATGGCGGTCAAAGCGGCGGCACCGCCTGGCGGGTGCAGGCAGCGGGTGGCCGACATCGCAGCGATCGCCAGGGCGACACCCGCTCCAAGCGCCAAGACCGGATCCTGAACCGCATGAGCCACGGCTACACCGACCAGCGCGGAAATCGTGTTGCCGCCGATGATCGGCCAGGGTTGGGCAAGCGGACTGGCCGGGACAGCGAACAGGAGTACGGCCGAGGCTCCGATCGGCGCGACGATCAAGGGCCAATACGAACTGTTGCCTGGAAGACGGCTGCAAATCAGACCGGTGAGGGTGATGCCGATCAACGCTCCCAGGCAGCCGATGATCCGCTCCCGCAGCGTCGCACCGGCAAGGATGGGCATGAACAGGCGGGAACGGCTAGGGGGTTTTGAGCCCGGATGCGGGTTCGTCGGTTTTTTCATTGAAGCGGGCCGAAAGCTGGGCGAGGCGGCGCAAGGCGGCCCCGGTAATGCTGCAGGTGCTTGGCGAGGTCTACGACTCGCGTTCGACGACACTTCCACGATTGTGGCGTTTGGTAAGAACGTCGAGAAACGCGTGGAAGATCGGTGAGCGGCTATCCTTGCGCCGCACCAGCAGGGTATCGACTGGACCAAGCTGATAAGTTTTGGTGCCGTCTGGCCGCTGCATCAGGTCGAGTACTGATTGAGGCATGACGCCGATCGAATTTCCTGTCGCGACGCTGGCGAGGACGGCGTGGTAGGAGCTGAGCTCCAGCGTTCGCATGGGCTTTCCCCTGCGTGCCCATTTCTCCGCGATGCGGCGATAGGTGCAGCCGGGCTCCAGAGCCGCGAGAGTGTCGACACGAAGATCAGCAGGGCTCAGTATTTCCGGATGATCAGGCGGAAGAACGATCAGA
>NZ_JCACHA010000750.1:0-10411 GCF_059503625.1 Skermanella sp. | reverse complement strand
CATGGCTGTCGCCCATCTCGCCTTCCAGCTCGGCGCGCGGCACCAGGGCCGCGACCGAGTCAACCACCAGCACGTCGATAGCACCGGAGCGGACCAGCGTATCGACGATCTCCAGCGCCTGCTCGCCCGCGTCCGGCTGCGAGATCAGCAGTTCGTCGACGTTGACGCCGAGCTTGCGGGCATAGCCGGGATCGAGCGCGTGTTCCGCGTCGATGAAGGCGCAGGTGCCGCCGGACTTCTGGGCCTGGGCGATCACGTGCAGCGTCAGGGTGGTCTTGCCCGAGCTTTCCGGACCGTAGACCTCGATGATGCGCCCTTTCGGCACGCCGCCGATGCCAAGCGCTATGTCGAGCCCGAGCGACCCGGTGGAGATCGCCTCCACCGCCGGCATCTCGCCGCCGCCGCCCAGCTTCATGATCGCGCCCTTGCCGAAGGCGCGTTCGATCTGGGTCAGGGCCGCATCGAGCGCCTTGTTACGATCCTGTGTGGACTCAACGAGCCTCAACGGAGGTGTGGACATGATAGAGACGTTCCCAAATTCCGATCAAGTCCGGTATGTACTATTTTTGTTCTCATTTTTTAGGGTTTGGCAGCGTTTTTCACGCTGCTAATTGGGGGTAGAAACATCCTGCGGGATGCGGACGCCGCGGCGTCCGTCTTTTCCGCATCCGACGAGCGGCATAGATTGCCGGCCGAGAGCTTCGGCGAAGATATGGAACGCGCCGGCCTGCTGGCTAACCGGCCCTTAAGATTTGTAGCCTAATTTAATAGAAATTGCAGAATGTCCGGACGCCGGACACGAGTCTTTAAGTGGAAACCGTTGGAGATCGGACATGCTTGCGAGGGGAGAAGCGCGGGATCGCCTGATCGTGCTTGCCAGTTGCGCTTTGGTCCTGGCCGTTTCCTCATCGCTGGATCTCGTCGAAGCGATCCATGATTACCTGAATGAATTGGAGCAGTTCCAGGCGGACGAAGTCTTCACTGCGTTCATCGTGGCCGCCATCGGGCTGGTTTGGTATTCCCGTCGGCGGCTGAAGGACTTCCGGCGGGAGCTGAACCGCCGGATCGCGGCGGAAGCGTCCCTTACCCTGGCGGAGCAGCGCCTCGCCCTTGCGGTCGAAGCGGCCGATGTCGGCCTCTGGGACTGCGATCTGGAAACCGGCCGAATGGAACGCTCGCACCAGCTGGACGAGGTGATGGGCTGGAACGCAGCCGATCTCCATACCGGCGAGGACTTCCTGGACCGCGTGCATCCCGCCGACGCCGAGCGCATGCGTGGTCGCGTGACCGAAGCGATGAACGGCGGCGCCTACCGGGTCGAGTTCCGCGTCCTCCGGCCTGACGGTTCCGTTACCTGGCTCGAGTCACGGGGCCGCGTGCTTTTCGACGGGAGCGGTCCTGTCGCCAGACCCAACCGGATGGCCGGAACGGTCATGGTGGTGACCGACCGTGTCCTGAGCGCCGAGCGGCTCAAGGCATCGCTGGCGGAAAAGGAAACTCTGCTTCAGGAGGTTCACCACCGCATCAAGAACAACCTTCAGGGATTGTGGTCGCTGATCCAGCTGGAAAAACGCAGGCTGGGCGGTGGAGCGGTCCGGGACCGGCTGGACGCGCTGGAGGGCCGCATCCAGGTGATGGGGGAGATCCACAAGGCGCTCTACGCTTCCGAAAACGTGTCCACGGTGGACATCGGCCCACAGCTGCAAACCTTGTGCGAGGGCATCCGCAGCATCTCGCCCAGGCCGGAGCTGATCTCGATCCAGGTCGCATCCGATCCTCTGCGGTGCTCTCTCGACACCGCCATTCCGCTCGGAATGCTCGTCCACGAGATCGTCACCAATGCGGTCAAGCACGCCTTTCCCGAAGGCCGTCCGGGGCGGATTTCGGTGTCGCTCCGACGGGCCGGCGACACCGTGAGGCTGATGGCGTCCGACGACGGCCAGGGCGACGGATCCTTGGAGTCGGGGGAACCGGGCGGCGGGATCGGCAAGCAGCTGATCCAGTCGCTGAGCGGGCAGCTTTGCGGTTGGGTGACGGTCTCCAAATTGGAAGGGACGACGGTCACCGTCGAGATGCCCGCCGGCCTATTCTCGCTTTCCGACCCGAATTCCTCCAGCCACCATCCGGTGCTGGAAGCCGAACCGGTCTGACGCGGCCGGCCTTGGGCAACCGCATCAGCCGGGATGGCTCAGCGAGGCCAGGGCGCCCCGGACGCGGTTATACTCGGTTCCGATGGATGCCAGGGTGCGGGTGGCCATCCCTTCGGGAGGAGCGGCGCCTCTGGTGGCGCCGCGCGCCGCCGTTTCCAGTTCCCGGCAACGGTCCGTCAGTTCGAGCGCCCCGATGCTGGCGCTACTCGACTTCAGGCTGTGGACGGTCTTGGCGATCAGGGGCCAGTCACAGAATTCGACGCCCTCGCGCAGCCGCTTCATAAGGTCCGGCGTCCTGTCGAGATAGAGCTTGGCCACTCTCACCAGCACGTCGGGATTGCCGAAGGAACGCAGTTCGTCCAGCGTGCGCCGGTCCAGGACGCTGTCGGCATCGAGACCGGCATCCGGACCGGCGTCGCGCCGGGGCTCGGCGGCCGGCGGAGCCCCCGGTTCGCGCGCCGCCTCGTTCCGGGCCAGCCACCGGCGCAGGACCACGCCCAGCTGCTCGCGCGTGAATGGCTTGGCGATGTAGTCGTCCATCCCGGCGGCAAGGCAGTATTCCCGGTCGCCGTTCAGGGCATTGGCGGTCAGGGCGACGATCGGGATCCGGGCAGCCTTCAGGGGCTGGCGCGTCTCGTCCAGACGGATGGCGCGGGTCGCGTCGAAGCCGTCCATCTCCGGCATCTGGCAGTCCATCAGGATCAGGTCGTAGTTGTGGCGCCGCGTCCGTTCCAGCGCCTCCGAGCCGTTGACGGCGGTGTCGACGGTGCAGCCGAGCAGCTTGAGCCGCTCCATCGCCACTTCCCGGTTGATCGGGTTGTCTTCCACCAGCAGGACATGGGCCGAGAGCGGGTGGTTGAGCCTGTCCGGCACGGATACCGGCGTGGACGCCGGCTGGTCCACGGCACTGCCGGCGGCAGCCGGTTCGAACGCAACGGTGAACCAGAAGGTCGATCCGGCGCCGGACCCGCTGGTGACGCCGATCTCGCCGCCCATCAGGGCGCAGAGCTGCCGCGCTATCGCCAGTCCCAGCCCCGTGCCGCCGAAGCGGCGCGTGGTCGATCCGTCGGCCTGGGCGAAGGCATCGAAGATGGCCGCCTGCTTGTCCTGCGGGATGCCGATGCCGGTATCGGCCACCTCGAAGCGCAGGCCGATCTTTCCGGCGGGAACCCCGTCTCCGGCGGCGGGCTTGACCCGCACCGTGACCTCGCCCGAACGGTCGGTGAACTTGAGCGCGTTGCCGATCAGGTTGACCAGGATCTGGCGCAGCCGGCCGGCGTCGCCGACCAGGCCGGAAGGGACCGACATCGGGATCAGGCAGGCGAGTTCGATCCCCTTGGCCGCGGCCTGGCCGGTGAAGCACTCGGTGACCTCCTGGACCAGGGATCGCGGGTCGAAGGGACTGGCGTCCAGTTCCATCTTGCCGGCTTCGATCTTCGACAGGTCCAGGATCGAGTTGATCAGGCCGACCAGCGTTTCTCCGGAGTGGCGGACCACTTCGGCAAAGTGCCGCTGCCGTTCCGACAGGTCGGTATCCAACAGCAGCTCCATCATGCCCAGGACGCCGTTCATCGGCGTGCGGATCTCGTGGCTCATATTGGCGAGGAACTCGCTCTTGGCGCGGTTGGCCGCTTCCGCCGTCCGCTTCGCGTGGCGAAGCTCGCGGACGATCCTTTCCAGCTCGGTATTGGCGTCGGACAAAGCCGCGGTGCGCTCGGCCACCTGCCGCTCCAGCATCTCGCCCTGGTTGGCCAGCCTCTCGTCGCGCAACCCGATCTGCCGCAGCATGTCGTTGAAGCCGTCGATCAGCGCGTCGATCTCGTCGCCCCGGCGGTCTTCGCGCCCGGAGCCCGGATCGCGCCGGAACAGGCGTATCGCATAGTCGTTGGAGGCCGAGACGGCGGCCATCGTGGTGGTAAGGTCCATGATCGGGCCGGACACCACCCGCTGGAGCCGAGACGAGATCAGGAACGTTCCCAGCAGCGAGATGACGGCGGCCAGCGCCACGATGCCGTAGTAGCTGCGAAGGTTGACGGTCAGCTCCGTCAGGTCCGCCGTCAGGTGGACCAGCCCCAGGATTTCGCCGTCGAGCCGGATGGGAACGAAGACGTCCAGCCCCTCGTCCGTGAACTCGTGGAACTCGTGGCCGTCGGAGGTTCCGGCGGCATCGGTTCCACTGAACTTGCCGGCCAGGAGGGCATCCCTGATGAAGTCCTGCTCCATGTCGGCGGCGGCATCCGCGATGTTCCCGGCTTCCACCTCGCTCTTGGCGGCATATGTGGCGAAGGCGCCGCCGTTCATCGGGACGATGTGGGCGTGCCGGATCTGGGGCTGGGCATGCAGCGCCGCCAGGGTCTGCTCCGCCGCCCTCGGGTCGTCGAAGCTCAAGGCCGCGGTGGTGTTGGCCGCGATCACGTGGCCGATGCTCGCCAGCTGCGTCACGGCGCTTTGCCGGTAGCGGCCCTGCTCGTGGAAGATCAGCGCCGCCGTGATCATCAGCAGGCTGATGCCGCTGGTCAGCAGCATGATGCTGATGAGTTTCCGCTGGAGCGGCATCTGGCGGAACAGGGAGATCTTCATGACGAACCTGCGGCACGGGTGATGATCGCCAGCTTGAGCAGTTGCGAACTGACGGTCAGGCCGGTCGGCGCTATCCTGTCCGGGTCGATCTCGAACCGGATGCGGCCGTCGGTGAGGACGAAGCCGACCATGCCGCCGGAGCGGACGAAACCCTGACCGTCGCCGACCGTCAGGACCGGCTTGCCCTTCAGGTTTTCGGCCAGTCCGGCGATTTCCCGGGCGTGGGGAGGGCCGACGAAGACGATGCGGCACCGCCCGATCTCTCCGGGCTTCGCCAGCCGGCGCACCTCGACCGGCCTGCCGTCCACCGGCTTGCCCTTGAGCAGGTCGAGTGCCGGACCGAACGGATCGTCGCCGAGGATGCAGATCGTGAAGGTAGCTTCAGCCGGTGATTGCGAGGGCGGCCACGCCATGAACTTGGCGAAGTTGTAGAGGAAGGCGGCCTTCACTTCGTACTCGTTCGGCGACGCGAGGGACTGGCCCGACGACCCTGCGGTCGCGAGCAGCGCGATGACGATGATCAGCGCATAGCCGTTCATGCGCCGGAAATGGCTGCGGACGGATGGGCTCCGTTTGCATTGCAAAAACATGCTTCAGAACTGCACCGTCGCCTTGGCGTAGACGCTGCGGCCCACGCGGGTCGGAGTCGTCGACAGGAATTCCGGCCGGTACTCCAGGCGCGAGCCGCCGACGAGGTTCTGTCCGACCAGCGACAGCTCCACCCCATCCGTCGCCCGCCAGCCGATGCGGGCGTCCAGCGTGGTGTAGCCGTCGATCTGGAGGGCCGACAGCCCGGTGGTATGCCGGACGATCACGTCCATCTCGACATCGCCGCCGAGATCCGCCGAGGATTGCAGGTTGAACTGGTGCTGCGGACTGCTGCCGTCGTCCAAAGCCGCCGAGAAGGTGTCCACGCTGCCGTTGTCGGCGCGCGTCTCCATCCGCAGGAAGGTGTAGGAGCCGCGCATCCGCCAGCCGTCGAGCGGCTGCCATTCGGCGGCGGCCTCGGTTCCCCAGGTCCGGGCGCTCAGGCCGTTGCCGGCGAGCAGGGGCATGTTGAGCCGAACGGCCGGGGTCGGCGAGAACGCCACCGGCTGCGGTTCGAGCGAGCGCAGCTTGTCGTAGATGTTGTAGAAGCCGGCGATGTCCAGCGACAGGTTGGGGGCGAGATGGGCGCGGTAGCCGGCCTCGAACGCCGTCAGGTTCTCGGAGTCGAAGCTGCGCTGGCCGGTCGGCTCGACCGTTACGGCCAATCCCGCCGGTCCGGGCTGGATCGCCTGGACGAAGCGGATGTCGTCTTCCGCCCGCGACGGCGTGCGGACCGCGCGCGACACGGCGGTCCAGAACGTGTGGTCGGCCGCCGGCGTCCAGAGCAGTCGGGCGCTGGGCTGGATCTCGGTCC
The DNA here is from genome assembly GCF_059503625.1 of Skermanella sp. Classification (NCBI taxonomy): domain Bacteria; kingdom Pseudomonadati; phylum Pseudomonadota; class Alphaproteobacteria; order Rhodospirillales; family Azospirillaceae; genus Skermanella; species Skermanella sp. Next base: position 4,279 of record NZ_JCACHA010000750.1, on the reverse strand, counting down.
CGCTATAGCCGTTGCGCTCGAACTTTGACCCCACCGTGAAGCGCAGGGTATCCGGTATCAACGTGATCTCGTCCTGCACGAAGGCGCTGAAGACATGCTCCGTCCGCCGCCCCGGCTCGAGCGACAGCGAGAAGTTGCTTTCGATGTCGTCGGAGCTCAGCCGGTATCCGGCGCCCCAGATCAGGTCGTGCCGGTCGAACGGCGCCAGGCGGTGCTGGAACTCGATGTCGACCGTATCGTTGGTCGCCTCGACCTGCGGCCAGTCGATGCTTTCCCGGTTGTAGTAGGCCTGGAGCGAGATTTCCGACGTGGCTGACAGGGTGCGGGTCCAGCGGCCGAGCAGGTCGGCGTTGAGCAGCTTGTCGCGCTCCTGCACGCTCCGGGCGAAGGGCGCATCGGGCTGGAACAGCGTCGCCGTTTCGCCGAGCCTGCCGGTGGTGATGCCGCCCTGAGCCGAAAAGGCATTGTCCGCATCGGTCTTCCAGTCCGCGCGAAAGCCGGCGCGGCTGCGGTCGAAATCGTCGGAAGCGTCCTCGCCGGACGATGTCAGGCCCTGCTCCCGCCGCGTGTGCTTCGCGTAGACCCGGTAGTGGCCCTCGCCGTTGGCGAAGGCGTCGCCGAAGCGGACGGCGCCGGCCGCCCGCTCCTGGTCGCCGACGGCGCCGGCGACCAGCATGCCCTGCGTCGCGGAAGCCGGCTTCGTGATGATGTTGATGACGCCGTTGACCGCATTGGCGCCCCACAGGGTGGCGCCGGGACCCCGGATGACCTCGATCCGGTCGATGTCCTCCAGCATCGTGTCCTGCAATTCCCAGAAGACGCCGGAGAACAGCGGCGTATAGACGCTTCGGCCGTCGATCAGGACCAGCAGCTTGTTGGCGAAGCGGCCGTTGAAACCGCGCGCGGTGATCGCGTAGCGTCCGCTGTCGATCCGGGCGACCTGAAGGCCGGGGATCAGCCGTAGCGCGTCGGGTATGGTGGTGGCGCCGGAGCGCCGGATGTCGTCGCCGGTCAGGACCGAAACGGCCGCCGCCACGTCGCCGAGCGCCTGGGCCTTCTTCGCCGCCGAGGTGACCTCCACCCGCAGGTTCATCAGGTCTTCCAGGCTGAGATGCGTCAGGTCCGATACGCCTATCCGGTCGAGCGCCGAGGCGGCGCTTACCGGCATGACGGCCGCTGCAAGGATGGACATCAGCGTCCTTAGACCGGGTCGGCGTCGCACGGCGGTAATCCTGGTTCGGATGGAGGGCGGGGTGTGGTTGGGCGGCATGACGGCCTGAAGTTCATTCGGCAGCCGTGACCGGCAGCTTTCGCTTTTCCGCAAGGATGCGATCCTGTGGAAACGTCAGGATGACCGTCGTCCCGACATCGGGGGCGCTCAGGATCTCCAGCGTACCGCCGTGTAGCTCGATCAGCCGCTTGGTCAGCGGCAAGCCGAGACCCGTGCCTTCGTAGCGCCGGCTGTGGGAACTGTCGATCTGGCCGAACTTGGCGAGGGCGATCGGAATATCCTCGACCCTCATGCCGATGCCGGTATCGGCGACTTCGAACACAAGGCCGCCGGTGCCGCCCTGGTCCAGGAACTGGCCTGGATATTCGCGCCGGACCCGCAGCACCACCTGTCCATGGTCGGGCGTGAACTTCAGGGCGTTCGACAGGATGTTCAGCAGGATCTGGCGCACCCGCAATTCATCGGCGAAAAGCGCGGGAAGTGGCCGGTCCGGCAGATCCAGGGTGAACGAGATCCCCTTGGCATCGGCCTGCGCCTGCAACAAGCGGCGGCAGGCATGGGCGACCCTGGTCACGTCGATGGGGTCGTCGTGAAGCTCGATCATGCCCTGCTCGGCCTTGGACAGATCCAGGATTGCGTTGATCAGGTGCAGCAGATGCTCGCCGCTCTCGTGGATCATCCGGACATAGCTCTCGTACTGTTCGTTGCCGATCGGGCCGTAGAGCTTCCTGTCCATGATCTCGGTGAAGCCTAGGATGGCGTTCATCGGCGTGCGCAGTTCATGGCTCATGGTCGCCAGGAACTCGGACTTCGCGCGGTTGGCGGCTTCGGCCTGATTGAGAGCCCTGCGCAGGACGTCCTCGCTGCGGCGGCGTTCGGTAATGTCCTGGGCAACCCCGGCGACGCGGACGATCTCGCCCCGGCAATCCCGCTCCGGCCGTCCGGTGAAACGGACGATCCTGATGTCTTCGCCATCGTCGACGATACGGTAGTCGCCGCTTTCCTCGGCGGGTGGCTTGCCCTGCCCGAGCAAGTCGGCCGCAGTGCCGAACCGGTCCCGGTCGTCGGGATGGATGCGCGAAAGGAGTGCGCCGAGGCTGGGGGCGAGTTGCGACCGTCCGTCGCCGTCCGGTGCGTAGCCCAGCAGGGAGAACATCTCCCTGGACCAATTCATCTCGCCCGTGGCGACGTCCCATTCCCAACTGCCGAGCGACGCGATCTTCTGGGCCTGCGCCAGCCGCCGCTCGCTCTCGCCCAGGCGGCGAAGGCTTTCGCTTGCCCGCAGCATGTAGCGCAGTCGCTGCATCAGGATCATCCAGTTGATCGGCTTGGTGATGAAGTCGGTGGCGCCGGCATCGTAGGCCTGCTTGATCGAGCCGACGTCGTCCAGGCCCGTGACGATCAGGATCGGTATATGGGCGCCGATCCCGCTGGGCAGGGCGCGCATGGCGGCACAGGTCTCGAAGCCGTCCATTCCGGGCATCACGACGTCGAGCAGGACCAGATCGGGCCGGTGATCCTGGAACATCGTCAGCGCAAGTTCGCCGTTGCAGGCTTCCGCGACTTGGAAGCCTTCGCGTTTGAGCGCCTGGCGATACAGGAACTGCGCCACGTCGTCGTCGTCGACGACAAGGACAAGAGGCTGCGATCCATCGCTCCAGCCTGGGCTGGTCGGATTGGTCAGCATGGGGGCACGACATGGTAGGATACGAAACGATGGCGCATTCCGCAGGCGGACGCCGCGATGGCGATGGCCGGGAAGCCGGATGTACAGGCAAGGCGAAGGATGGGGTCCATTTTTAATCCTCCCTTCACATCCTGTTGAGTTATCTAAAAATAGAGATACCTCAAAACTCGTTGAAAATTCATTAGAAGGTTCGCCTTCGAACCGGTAACGATCTAGGTACAACCACCAGACTTTGTAATTATAACTTAAGTAAAACAGCGGTATGTTGAGGGAGATGGATCTTGCAGGAGCCTTGCGACGACTCCGCAGCGACTTATGAGCCGCTTTCGGCCGCTGTCAGCGGACCAACGGGAAGGTCCGGGCGGAGCGATTTACCGCTCTTTAGAAAGCGTCTGGAAGCCGCTTCCACGCCCGGCATGACGACATGAGCGAACCGGACCCGTCCGGTCAGGCCGCTTTCCGGCGCGCCGGCCGCAGACGGTGCTTCATCTCGTCGAGAAATCGGCGCACTTCCTCGACGGTCAGGCCGTCGCGCGCCAGCAGGGCATGCAGGATCGGGTCGTTCAGCAACTCGTCGAGCGACGGCTCGGGTCTTCCTTTGTTCATCACCGATCTCCAGAATATCGACTGCTATAAACCGCACTGGAACTCCAGGCGGATACCGGCGTCAGGAAGTCCGGATAGGATTTGAGTGAAACCGATCGGCTGGTCATCGCACGATTCCCTCCTTGGGAAAGCCAATTTATTGTTGATGAGATTTTCTCTGGCGACGCCCTTTTAGGCTTTTCGCACCGGTCTCTCCAATCTAAAAATACTGCCGGCTGCGAATCTTTCGGCATAAGGAATAGGCCCTTGTGCAAGTCTCTCCCGCAGCGGCGTGTGCAGTCGGAATAAACCGGCTGAGACTGCGGCATCGCCGTGCTCCCGAGGGCATGAGGGTAAGTACCCCCGGCTTGGCCTGTCCGACGATCTGGAATCCGGTTTTACATGAAACGGTCTTTGACTGTTTGTAACCGGAAGTTGATCAAATCAAGAGCCGTAGAGGTGGAATGGAAATATCGCCTCCGGTTTTCAAAATACGGCGTAAGGTGCGCTTAAAGTACCGAAAGAAGCTAAGCTGCTTGAGAAGTTCCGTGTTTTTTGTCTGTGGGATCAGTGATTGGATGTTTGATAATGATTTGCAATCACATAAAACAGACAAAATCATAGGGTCCTTGTCTTTCGACATACACATACCCTTTTTAGCTATTTTTTCCAGTCAAGTGGACATTCACTAAAAGTATCGTGTGTGTCATGCCTGGGTATCCAGTAGCCTTATGATGTTGAATTCTTGCTTATGCGGAACTTTTGCCGGGTAAGCG
>NZ_JCACHA010000749.1:9821-10470 GCF_059503625.1 Skermanella sp. | reverse complement strand
ATTGATAATCTCAACGAGTTCTTCGATGGTGTAGTGGGTAGTGCCGTTAATGCGTCGCATCGTGATGGTGGCCTTTATGGGTAATCTGGTTTTGGTGGGGAAAGGTTGAAGCGCAGACAGATGTTCTTGCTTTCAACTGACACTATTTTACTGACAATTTTACAGACTGTCCATAGCATCATGACGAATTTTTGAAAAATTTTACAGAGTCTGGTGTCGAGGATATCGGAGTGTGCTACAATCATCCCTGTTGCATGGTCGATAGTCATTAACGGTGCCTCGAAGACGACGCTGGGTCAAACTGGCGTCGTCTTTATTATTGCCCGCGTCCAGGCGACTGGCACTTTACTGCCGAAACGCTGGCCAGTTCATAAAGTACTTTATTGGCCTGGGCGTCTGAGCTGCTTGGGAGGCGCTGGAGACTGGCGATATGGAGGGCGGCTTACCTAGCTATACGTAAATACCACTAGCTATACGGTACGTGTGTTTTCTGTGGGCCTTATTGCTGGGAGAATTCGTCTTGATGTTCTAGCGTTAATTGGAAGCGCCTGTTCTTGAAAAGATCCTTTTAAATCAGTTGATTAGCTGCTTTGAGAGGGTGAGCGTCTTTACGGTGGACTATCATCGAAGGCCTTTTCAGGGCTGAAAT
>NZ_JCACHA010000749.1:0-9811 GCF_059503625.1 Skermanella sp. | reverse complement strand
CAGGAGCTGTACACCCGGGGCGATTTCTTTAACGGTGTTCTAGCACGATTTAACGATCAGATGACGTGAGATTGGCTAGCTATACGGGCAGATTGGCTAGCTATACGGCTAGTTGACGGGAAAGCACCGTGGCAGACCTACCTAGCTATACGGGTGGATTGGGTCTAGCTATACGGCCTTGGAAACATGAGGAAGGTATGTTGCCAGATCTGGAGGTACTGTGCTCCTGCTGTCAGCAGGCGCCACGGGTTAGTTGGATGGCTCCGTGGGTTACCGAATCAAGTTGCTTATATCCGAACCAATGTGCTCGACCTTCTGAATGGCCTTGTTAAGTGTTTCCAAGATGGCTCGACGTCCATACCCGGCAGTAACAGCGTTGGAGCCTTGCTGACCAACGATAGCCTGCATTGTCAGCTCGTTCATTTCAGCATCGCGGCATGCAGAAATAAACGTATGACGAGTGGAATGGCATGGAGCCAAGTCCGGATCAGTAAGCCCCGCAACCTCACGCATAACACGCGCTTGGCGCTTGGACATGGCGGACGTGCAGCGCCCGCTACCATCTTTCCGAAGTGATTTGAATATCTTACCAGCACCCTTCTCTTTAGAACGTTCGATGTGGTTTAAGAACCCAAGATCAATGAGGCGCTGATGCATGGGTACTAGACGCTTCGATGTGGGGTTCTTGACGGTCTTGCCGTTGAGCGCATTCACGTTAAAGTAGTATATTCCATTATCGACACAAACATCTAAAATATCCAGTTGTCCAATTTCCTCACGCCTCATTCCCGAGTAGATGCCGATAGGAAGGAACCAGTAAGCATCATCCTTTACATCAAACTCCTGAGCAACGGCAGCCATGTATTTGTTCAGCTCATCTGCAGTAAGCGCACGCTTGCTTTCCTCTTCATCATTCTTTTTCTTCCTTCTAATCTTTATGCTATCGGCGACGTTCTCCAACGTGACTCCGTTTTCTTTCGCAATTTCCAGTAATGTTCGGATAGATGAAAGATGACGAGCTACCATAGTAGACTCGACTCGCTTAAGATTTCCCCTATCGGCTATCCTGATAAGCTCTTGAACAGATTTTCCATGCATGTCTGCCCGCTTGGTGTCTGTAGGAAGTCTAGCAATGCTATCTTTGTACATTGCAACATGTTTAGCAGTAATCTTGTCAACAGAAATATCACCAACGACGTCCACGAAGCGTCGCACAGACATTTCAAATACTTTTATCTGCATAAGTTTGGGTTGAGTTTCGTTTCTCCACTTTAACAGCATATCATGGATGCTTGCAACTTTCGGAGGCGGAGCCAGAAGACCTATATTCCCTAACCTATCTGTCAGGCTGTAATAAGGATCCATAACCTTTCTTTTGATACGATAGCTTTCAATTTCCCTGTCGACTGGATCAGGCAGCTTAGCAATTACACTCGTTTCCCTTATTGCATCGCCGACTGTGAGACGGCGCAATCGAAGCTCGTGGATAAGCGCATCTACCTCACTCCTGCCAGGGAGCGGCGCAACCCCATCCAACAAAGCTGCGCGAGCGCTGGGACGCATATTGTCAATAGCTACTTGCGCCATCTCGAATGGATTGCCCTCATCGAAGCCACTCGCCATAAGAGCATACTTCAGCGTCTTGCCAGCTTCCAGCAATTCGCAAGCTTTGTCGAAGTTGACCCTCATGGCCGCTGCCCGCTTCTTGGCCTCACGAGCATCGCCAGTTCCTAACGCCCTTTGAAAGATCTTCCGGTTAAAACGCGACACAAGCGCTTTAGGGACGCGTACATTGAAGACCCAGCGACCACGAACTAAGGTCGCATCTGCGACTTGCGGCGTTGCACCCACGGCTCCGTTCCCTTTCTGGTGTATTGGGTTGCGTATTGGTTTTATGTATTGGGAGGAGGATGCATGTCTACTGAAAAAAGCTATCCACGCGATATGGTTGGCTATGGTTCAAGGGTTCCCGACGCCAAGTGGCCCGGCGGCGCCCGGATCGCCGTCCAGTTCGTGATGAACTACGAGGAAGGCGGCGAGAACTGCGTTCTTCATGGCGATGCCGCTTCCGAGGCGTTCCTGTCGGAGATCGTCGGGGCACAGGCGCTCAAGGGCGTGCGCCATGTCAACATGGAGTCGATCTACGAATACGGCAGCCGCGCCGGGTTCTGGCGGCTGATGCGGATGTTCGGGGAACGGAAGCTGCCGCTGACGGTGTTCGGCGTCGCGATGGCGATGCAGCGCAACCCGGATGCCGTCGCCGCCATGGTCGAGGCGGGGCACGAGATCGCGACCCATGGCTGGCGCTGGATCGACTACCAGTACATGAGCGAGGAGGAAGAGCGCGACCATATGCTCCGCGCCATCCAGGTCCAGACCGAGCTTACCGGCAGCCGTCCGCTCGGCTGGTATCTGGGCCGGTGCAGCCCCAATACCCGGCGGCTGGTGGCGGAGGAAGGCGGCTTCGTCTACGACGCTGATTCCTACGCGGACGAGTTGCCCTACTGGGACGACAGCCACGGCAGGCCGCAGCTCATAGTGCCCTATACGCTGGATGCCAACGACATGCGCTTCGCCACGGCGCAGGGCTTCAACTCCGGCGATCAGTTCTTCAGCTATCTGAAGGACAGCTTCGACGTCCTCTACGCCGAAGGGGCCTCGAAGCCGAAGATGATGTCGATCGGCCTCCACTGCCGGCTGGTCGGCCGTCCCGGCCGCGCCGCCGCCCTCGCCCGCTTCCTCGACTACATCCAGAGCCATAACAGCGTCTGGGTCTGCCGCCGGATCGATATCGCGAACCACTGGATCGAGCACCACCCCTACCGGCCGGTCTCATCCAAGGGTTGAGGCCTGCGGAAGGAACACCTTCGCGCCGCCGGTGTTGGCTTTTTCGGAACCAGCAAGCACGGCGCGAAGGAGACGGCAGGGCATGTTCAGACTTCTAGGCGGAGCAATCGGAATCATCTTCCTGATCGGCCTGCTGGTCGTCATCGGCCTGCTGACGCTGATCTTCTAGCTGGGGAAGAGGCCGCCTAGTCCAGGCTCAGGTCGAAGGCGTGGAGTTCGACCCTGCCGCCGCTGGCCGACAGGATGTAGCCCTCCGGCACCTCCTGCCACACCGCCTCGATGGCATCCAGCGGCTCCGACAGGACCAGCACGTCGCCTTGGCTGCTCTCGAACCGGCAGCATCCCTGATCGACGCTGATGCCGCCGCCCGACGCATGGAACAGCGTCGGCGACGCGTGGTCGCTGGAATGACGCAGCGCGAACAGGCGTTCGCCGTCGGTCAGGCAGGCGGTCATCCGGAACGGCTCGACGATGCCATGGGCGGCCATGACGCCCTCGACCTGCCGGCAGGTGCGGGCGAAGGCGGCATCGACGTTCTCTTCCACGCCGTTGGACAGCAGCAGGTAGAAGATCACCTCGCTGTCGGTGCTGCCTTCGCGGAAGGGATAGAGATCGTTGGATATCAGGTTCTCCAGCTCGCGCCGGACGATCGGCCAGCCGCCGACCTGGCCGTTGTGCATGAACAGCCAGCGGTCGTAGCGGAAGGGATGGCAATTGACGCGCGCCGTCGATGTCCCGGTCGATGCCCGGACATGGGCGAAGAACAGCCTGGACCGGATCTGCTCCGACAGGGAACGTAGGTTGAAGTCGTTCCAGGCCGGCATCGTGTCGCGGTAAAGGCCCGGCTTCCTCAGCTCGCCGTACCATCCAAGGCCGAACCCGTCGCCATTGGTCGGCACATGGCCGCGCTGGGCGGAAAGCGACTGGTGGATCAACGAGTTGACGGGCTTGAAAAGAAGAGTGTCGATCGGAATCGGACGGCCCTGATAGGCCAGCCAGCGGCACATGCTCACTCCGGAATATCGTTCGGCACCATGGGGCTCACCCAATCAGGTAAGGTTAACCCCACGGCGGAATTATGTCGATGCCTGGACCGGAAACAATCCTTGCAGGTTGCGGTATATGTCTCGATACAGTGCCAATTTGGCCGCATGCCGCTCGGATGCTTCCGGGTCGGGTTCGATCACGAAGTCGCTGACGGGGGGAGTGCAGACCGCCAGCGGGTCTTCTCCGGTCACCGCCAGACGGGCCAGACGGGCGGCGCCGCACGTCGGCCAGGATGCCGCCCCACAAGCGGCTGCGGGCGCCGCCGCCGATCACCGAGACGCTGGTGATCTCGGTGCCCGCTTCGCCGAGGACGCCTTGTCCGTCGGCGAAGGCGTAGGCCACTCCCTCCAGCACCGCGCGGGCAAGGTCCGCCCTGGTATGTTCATGGGTCAGGCCGAAGAAGACGCCCTTCGCGTGGGGATCGTTGTGGGGCGTACGTTCGCCCGACAGGTACGGCAGGAACAGCAGCGATCCGGTGCCCCGCCCGGCGGCCTCGACCTCCGCCAGAAGCTGGCTTTCACCGGCGGCTCCCGTCAGGCAGGTGACCCAGGTCAGGCAACTGGCGGCGCTCAGGATCACCGACATCTGGTGCCACAGGCCGGGAAAGCAGTGACAGAAGGCGTGGACGCCCCGGTCCGGGTTGGGCGCGAACCCGGCATTGGCGACGAACAGAACGCCGGAGGTGCCGAGCGACAGGAAAGCCGATCCAGGCTTCAGCACCCCCACCCCGGCGGCCCCCGCCGCGTTGTCGCCGCCGCCGCCCGCGACTTCGACCGCATCGCCCAGGCCCCAGGCGGACGCAACCTCCGGCAGCAGCAGGCCGGTCGGTTCGGTGCCCTCGAACAGCTCGGGCATCTCGTCCTCGTCCAGGCCGGTGGCGTCCAGCAGTTCCGGCGACCAGCGGCGGCCGGCGACGTCGAGCCAGAGCGTTCCGGCCGAATCGGACATATCGGAAGCGTAACGGCCGGTCATGCGGAGGCGGATATAGTCCTTGGGCAACAGGACCTTGGCGATCTGGCCGAAGATCTCCGGCTCGTGTTCCGCGACCCAAAGCAGCTTCGGCGCCGTGAACCCCGGCATGGCAAGGTTGCCGGCGATGCGGGGAAGGTCCGGGACCCGGCGGGTCAGCTCGGCGCATTCGGCTCCGCTGCGCCCGTCGTTCCATAGGATGGCCGGCCGCAGCACCCGGTCGCGGCCATCGAGCAGGGTGGCGCCGTGCATCTGGCCCGACAGGCCTATGCCGGTTACCTCGGCCATGTCGCGCGGGTGGCTGCGCCGGAGCTCGGTCACCGCGGAGTTGGTCGCCTGCCACCAGCTTTCCGGATCCTGTTCCGACCACAGCGGGCGGGGACGGGACACGGCCAGCGGCGCCGTCGCCTGTGCGACCACGGTCTGGTCGCGGTCCACCAGCACGGCCTTGACGCCCGATGTGCCCAAATCGATCCCGAGATACACGGTCCCGCCTCCCTGCCCTTTTGCCAATCGCCAACCGTATGTTGCCGGATCTTGCCGACACGGCTTTCATTTGTTTGCAGGCTATGTCATATCCGCCGGTCTCCACAACGCCGCAGCAGCATCCGAGGCACCCCATGGCATCACCGGCAGGTTCGATCGTCCTGAGGCACGGCCCGATGGAATGCGGGATCAGTCCGTCCTGCGGCGGATCGATCACCCGGCTGATGCTGTACCGGGACGAGCAGCCGCCCATCCATCTGATGCGCCCCGCCCAGCCGCAGGGGATCGACCGCTCCGATCCCAACGACATGTCCTGCCACCCGCTTGTCCCGTTCTCCAACCGGATCGCCGGCAGCCACTTCGTCTTCCACGGCCGGGCGGTGGACCTGCCGCCGAACGCCCCCTTCATCCAGGACGTGATCCACGGCCACGGCTGGAAGACTCCCTGGAACGTCGTCGAGCAGGACGACCACACGGCGCTCCTCTCGTTCTCGCATGAAGCCGATTGCTGGCCCTACCCGTACCGGGCGACGCAGCGGTTCCAACTGGACGAGGACAGCCTGAGCATCACGCTGGAACTGGCCAACCTGGGCGACCTGCCCATGCCGGCGGGACTGGGGCTGCATCCCTACTTCCCCAAGCCGCTCGGGACGACCCTGACCGCCGAGCTGGACGGCGTGTGGCTGGGCGACGACCGCCACATCCCGGTCGAACGCGTGCCCCTTCCCATCGGCTGGGATTTCCCGCACGGGATAGCGCTGGACGAAGCCGTCCTGGACAACAACTTCACCGGCTGGAGCGGCCTTGCCGTCATCGACTGGCCCAGCGCCGAAACGCGGCTGACGGTGGAGGCCACGCCGCCGTTCCGGCATGCCGTGATCTACGTCCCGGCGCACCAGGACTACTTCTGCTTCGAACCGGTCAGCCATATGACCGACGCGGTCAACCGGGCGGCCGCCGGGGAAAGCGGCACCGGCTTCGCGGAACTGGCGCCCGGACAGGTCTTCGGCGGCACGATCCGCTTCAAGGTTTCCAGCCTGCGCTGATAGGCGGGATTGAACAATGCCCGGGCGTCGCGATATCTGAGCTTCAATCCGAACGAGACGCGACAGGACCGACCGTGAACGAGACGACCGAGACTCTGAACAAGGCGACCGATGCGGCCCACGACTTCGCCAGCGACGCCGGAACAGCGTTCAACACAATCGCGAGCGGCTGCTCCGGCTTGTGGGACGCCGGCTTCACCGCAGCCGGGCTCGCCTGGGACGGCAAGACGACGGATGCCCTGGCGGTGATGTTCAGCCCGACGCTGACCTGCTACGACAGCGTGGTCGCGGCCGTCATGGGATTGTTCCCCTTCCTGTCCTGAACACGCTTCTTCGAGTTAGGAACCCGCCATGAGCCAACCGCTGCTGCATTTCCCCATCCTCGAAGGACATGAGGTCGCCGTTACGGAATGGGGAGCGGGGCGGTCCGCCACCGTCGTCCTGTGGCACGGGCTCGCCCGCAGCAGCGCCGATTTCCGCGACCTCGCCGAGGCGCTGGCGCCTCATTACCGCGTGCTGGCGGCAGACCAGATCGGCCGGGGCCTGTCTCAATGGGCCCGGGATCCGGCAAGCGACTACAGCTTCGAGAGCTACGGCAGGATCGCGGTGGCCTTGTGCGATCATTTCGGCATCGGGCAGATGCGCTGGGTCGGTACGTCGATGGGCGGCGCCCTGGGCGTCAGGATGGCGGGCGGTCCGCTGCGCGACCGGATCACCCACCTCGTCATCAACGACATAGCACCGGAATTGCCGGCGCCGGCCGTGGAACGCATCCTGGCCTATGTCGGCAGTCCGCCGGTGTTCGACACCATGGCGGAGCTGGAAGGCTGGCTGCGCAAGGCCTACGTCCCATACGGCCATCTTTCCGAAAACCAGTGGCGCCATATGGCGCGGACATCGGTCCGCCGCCGTGACGATGGCCGGATCACGGCTCATTACGATCCGAAGATCGTGCAGCAGTTCACCGGTCACCCGCGCGACTACGACCAGTGGGAAGACTATGGGCGGATCGGCGCCCGGACTCTTCTTCTGCGCGGCGCAGACTCCGATCTGCTGCTGCCCGATCCGGCGAAGCGCATGACGGAAACCGGCCCGCGCGCGACGCTCGTCACCGTTCCCGGTTGCGGTCATGCGCCGGCGCTGAACGTGCCGGATCAGATCGGCCGGGTGAGGGATTTCCTGGCTTCCTGATGCCACCAAAAAACCTGAATGTTCAGCTTTAGTTCTGTGGATAAACCAGATAGACTCGCAATGGAATCAACATTTTATTGCATGTCTCTCAGATGGTCTCTCAACGCTTCCCGGCAGATCGGGATAATTCGGATATCGCCGCGCCATGATGGCCGGCTCGCATGTCCTGATCGGAGCGGCGGCGTGGCTTTACATCGCCCATGACATGGGACTGCCGCTGCTCGACCCGGTAGCGCTGGGACTGGCCGTTGCGGGATCGCTGAGCCCCGACATCGACCACCCGAAATCCTGGGTCGGCCGCCGCGTGAAAGTCATTTCGGTACCGGTTTCAAAGCTGTTCGGTCATCGGGGCGTGACCCATTCGGTCGTCGCCGTAGCCGCCTGCATCGCCTGCCTGCGCTGGGACGGCCAGCAATGGCACCACACCCTGCCCTTCGTCATCGGCTACGCCAGCCATCTGGCGGCCGACCTGATCACGCCGCAAGGCCTGTGTCTCGCATGGCCGCTGCGCCGCACCTTCGCCTTTCCGCTGGTCAAGACTGGCTCCTTCGCGGAACAGGCCTTGGTGACCTTGGTGGCGGGCTGGCTCTTCGCCCGATCGATGGGAGCATGCTGATCGAAGAATTCGAACGGGGGAGACAGTGTTCCGGCGTCCCCACGGCAGTAGCCCGCATGCCGTCCAAGCACCTGCGGATAGAAGACTTGGTAGAGACTCGGCTGATCTGCATATAGCGGCTATAAAGACCGACCAACAATCAAAAAGCCTTCAGGGGGAACTATGCCGGACGATAACGTGAAGACCCTAAATCAAAGCATCGCCATGCGTGCCGCCCTTATGCACATCATGTTGCTTGACGACTACATAGGCGCTGTTTTGAGCCGGGCCGAGGCATGCGGCCCCGGCTTTTTGAGGGAGAGCCTGATCGACTACGTCGAAACGCTTCAGCGGGAGCGGCTCTCCTATTACCGCATCGGCCTTCAAAGTCCCGTTCCCCCGGAAGACGAAGATCAGGCCGCCGAACTGGAAGAAGCGGCCTGACCGTAGCGATCGGGCGCTGTTGGGGCCCAGGCCCCAACAGCGCGCTTCATCAATCCGCCGCGTTCAGACGCTCGGCCTCGCTAAGGAACGGATAGTCGGTGTAGCCTTCGGCACCGCCACCGTAGAAGGTCTCGTGGTTGGCGGGGGTCAGCGGCGCATCGATGCGCAGACGCTCCACAAGATCCGGGTTCGAAATGAACGGTCGGCCAAACGCTACGAGGTCGGCGGCATTGGTGCGGCGGAGTTCCAGGGCTGTATCGCGGTCGATCAGGTTGTTCGCGACGTAAAGGCCCTTGAACAGGCTGCGGAGCTTCTGGAGATCGACCTCACCCGTTACCGCCCGGCTGCTGCCGGTGGCGCCCTCGACCAGATGCAGATAGGCAAGGCCGAAGCGGTTCAGTTGCTCCACCACATAGCTGAACAGCGGTTCGGGATTGCTGTCGGCAATGTCGTTCGCCGGGCTGATCGGTGACAGCCGGATACCGACGCGGTCGCCGCCCCAGACCTTGACTACCGCTTCAGTCGCCTCCAGGAGCAACCGGGCACGGTTCTCGATCGAGCCGCCATAGGCGTCGGTACGCTTGTTGGTGCCGTCACGCAGGAATTGATCGAGCAGGTAGCCGTTGGCGCCGTGGACCTCGACACCGTCAAAGCCGGCCCGCTTCGCGTTCTCGGCAGCAACCCGGTACTGTTCGACCACACCGGGGATCTCGTCCAGTTCGAGGGCCCGTGGCGTCACGAACGGCACGAAGCCGGCTTCGGTGAAGGCCTTGCCTTCCGGCTTGATGGCGCTGGGAGCGACCGGAAGCGCGCCGTTCTCCTGGAGATCGGGGTGCGATATGCGGCCGACATGCCAAAGCTGCAGGAAGATGCGACCGCCCTTGGCGTGGACGGCGTCGGTCACCTTCTTCCAGCCCGCGACCTGTGCGTCGCTGTGGATGCCGGGCGTGAAGGCGTAGCCTTTGCCCTGCCGGGAAATCTGAGTCGCTTCGCTGATGATCAGCCCAGCGGTCGCGCGCTGGCCGTAATACTCCGCATGCATTTCATACGGCGCGTCGTCCTTGTTGGCGCGGCTGCGGGTCAGCGGAGCCATGACGATGCGGTTGGCCAGGGTATAGGGACCGAGTTCGACGGGCTGGAACAGGTCGCTTTCAGCGTGGGTGCTCATTGCGCTTCCTTTTATTCG
>NZ_JCACHA010000748.1:0-10470 GCF_059503625.1 Skermanella sp. | reverse complement strand
ACTCGGCTCAGGACCTGCGGGCCGAGATGCTGACCGTGCTGGGTGAGATGGGCGTCGAGATCGAGAAGCATCACCACGAAGTGGCCGCTTCTCAGCACGAGCTGGGCATCAAGTTCGCCACGCTCGTCAAAACAGCCGACAACATGCAGCAGTTCAAGTACGTGGTGCACAATGTCGCGGCCGCCTACGGCAAGACCGCTACGTTCATGCCGAAGCCGGTGTTCGGCGACAACGGTTCGGGTATGCACTGCCACCAGTCGATCTGGAAGGAAGGCCAGCCGATCTTCGCCGGCTCCGGCTACGCCGACCTGTCGGACATGGCGCTGTACTACATCGGCGGCATCATCAAGCATGCCCGTTCGCTGAACGCCTTCACTAACCCGTCGACCAACAGCTACAAGCGCCTGGTTCCGGGCTACGAAGCTCCGGTTCTGCTGGCCTACTCGGCCCGCAACCGTTCCGCTTCCTGCCGCATCCCCTACGTCGCCAGCCCCAAGGGCAAGCGCGTCGAAGTACGGTTCCCCGATCCGTCGGCCAACCCGTATCTCGCTTTTGCCGCCATGCTGATGGCCGGTCTCGACGGTATCCAGAACAAGATCCATCCTGGCGAAGCGATGGACAAGAACCTGTACGACCTGCCCCCGGAAGAGCTGGCCGCGGTCCCGACCGTGTGCGGTTCGCTCCGTCAGGCGCTCGACAGCCTGGAAGCCGACAACGATTACCTGACCAAGGGCGACGTGTTCGCTCCGGACATGATCGAGGCCTATATCGAGCTGAAGCGCGAAGAGCAGATGGCCTTCGAGACCTCGCCGCACCCGATCGAGTACAAGATGTACTACTCGGTCTGATCCTTCGGGATCCGGCGGCTCAATTTTTGGGCAAAATGGAAGGGGTGGCGGATTTTCCGCCGCCCCTTTTCATTTGGGCTTTTCCAAAAATCCACGCAGTGCAAACTTTACCGGAACCGAAAAATCGTGCAGGTTTATGCATGATTTTGCAGACAGCGGACTGATGCCGCTTGAAGTCTCCGGAAAGTGCGATGCGTGACGATCCCTCGAGCCTGCCGTTGCGCCTGAGCGGCGTTCGTTACTCCGTCGGCGAAGCGACGCTGATTCCAGCGCTGTCCCTGACTCTCGGCGGACATGGGATAACGGTCATTCTCGGACCGAACGGTGCCGGCAAGAGCCTGACCCTTCGTCTCTGCCACGGGTTGATTAGACCGACAGCCGGTTCGGTAGAATGGCTGGGTCCCGGCGCCGCGACAATCCGCCGCCGTCATGCAATGGTCTTCCAGCGTCCCGTGATGCTGCGCCGCTCCGCGCGCGGCAATCTCATCCATGCCCTGGCCTTGGCCGGATTCGGCTATCGAAGCCGCCGCACCGCTGCCGGCGCGGCCCTCGAACGATTCGGTCTGACCGATCTGGCCGACAGGCCGGCGCGCGTCCTGTCCGGCGGCGAGCAACAGCGCCTGGCGCTCGCCCGCGCCTGGTCTCTGCGCCCCGAAGTGCTGTTCCTCGACGAACCGACGGCCAATCTCGACCCGACCGCGACCAGAGCAGTCGAATCGATGATCGAGGAGTTCGTTCGCGACGGCATCCGGATCGTCATGACGACACATGACCTCGGCCAAGCCCGGCGCCTCGCAGACGAAGTCATGTTCCTGAACCGTGGGATGCTGATCGAACATGCGCCCGCGGCCTCATTCTTCGACCAACCGCGGACCAAGGAAGCCGCGGCCTTTCTCAGAGGAGATCTCCTGTGCTGACAAAATTGAACCGGCGCCTGTTCGGCGCCCTGGTGGCCGCCGGCCTGTCCTTGGCCGCAGGCCTGCCCGCGGTCGCCCAGGACAAATTCATCACCGTCGCATCGACCACATCGACCGAGCAGTCCGGTCTGTTCGACTATCTCCTCCCCCTGTTCAAGGCGAAGACCGGTCTTGATGTCCATGTCGTCGCCCAGGGCACCGGACAGGCGATCGAAACCGGCCGACGCGGCGACGCCGACGTGCTGTTCGTCCACGATACCAAGTCGGAAGAGAAGTTCGTCGCCGAGGGCTTCGCCAAGAAGCGATACGACGTCATGTACAACGACTTCGTCATCGTCGGGCCGGCAGGCGATCCCGCCGGCGTCAAGGGCCTGAAGGACGCCGAAGCCGCCCTGAAGAAGATCGCCGCCGCCAAAGCGCCTTTCGCATCACGCGGCGACGACAGCGGCACCCACAAGGCGGAACAGCGCCTTTGGCAGATGGCGGGAGTTGACGTCGCATCCGCCGGTTCCGGCGGCTGGTACCGTTCGACCGGCTCCGGCATGGGTCCGACCCTCAACACCAGCGCCGCGATGGAGGCCTATGCGCTGACCGACCGGGGGACTTGGCTGAACTTCCGCAACCGGGGCAACCTGACGATCCTGGTCGAAGGGGACAAGCGGCTGTTCAATCAGTACGGCGTCATGGCTGTGAACCCGGAAAAGCACCCGCACGTGAAACTTGAGGACGGAGCGCTTTTCGTCAATTGGCTGCTGTCTAAGGAGGGACAGGATGCCATCGCCGGCTATAAGATCAACGGCGAACAGCTTTTCTTCCCCAACGCCGAAAAATCCAGCTCCTGACCGCGGGGTCCTGAGCGGGGCGGCACCGCGGATCGATCCATGTCCGACCTGATGAACACCCAGGAAGTAGCGGCCTATCTCCGGATCAAGGAGCGCAAGATCTACGATCTCGTGCGCCAGGGCGGCATCCCCTGCACGCGCGTCGGCGGCAAATGGCTGTTTCCCAAGGACAGAATCGACCAATGGCTGGAGCGTGCCGCCCCCACGATGCCGGAACACCGAGCGCCCCCGACTGCCGTCGCTCCCCGTGTCATGGCCGGGAGTCACGACCCGTTCCTCGAATGGTGCGTCGCTTCTTCCGGCTGCGGCCTCGCGATGCTCAGCGGCGGCAGCCTCGACGGCCTTGAACGGCTGGCAGCCGGCCAAGCCGCGGCCTGCGGCATTCACGTTCTCGACCCGGAGTCCGGCACGTACAATGTGCCGGCGCTGGAACGTACACTGTCCGGCTACGACATCGTCGCGGTGGAGTGGGCTTGGCGAGAGCAAGGATTGCTAGTTGCCCCCGGCAATCCGCACGGCATCGCTTCCCTCGAAGACGTCGCGGCAAGCCGTGCAAGGATGGCGATCCGTCCGCCTGGGTCGGGTGCCAGGGTGCTGATGGACCATCTGCTCGACAAGTCGGGCATCCGCCTGAACGAGCTTTCGCTCACGGAGTCGCCGCTACGGAGCGAACTGGAGGTAGGCTTGACGGTGCTGGACGGTCGGGCCGACGCCGGCCTCGCCGTACGGGCCATCGCCCGGCAGCTTCGCCTTAACTTCGTGCCGCTGCACCGGGAGCGATACGATCTGGTCGTCCGGCGGCGGGATTATTTCGAGCCCGAAATGCAGGCCCTGCTGACGCATTCCCGCTCTACCGACGCCTTGGCCAAGGCTGACGACTTGCAGGGTTACGATCTCTCGTCGGTTGGACGCGTCTGGTACAACGCACCCTGAAATCGTCCGTGCTAAAAACCATAAAAGGTGATCTTAAAACGAAACGGCGCCGCGACTGATGTCGGGCGCCGTTTCGTTTTAAGATCACCTTCTGGGAAGGTGGCTCCCGGTGCTGGACTCGAACCAGCGACACGCGGATTAACAGTCCACTGCTCTACCAACTGAGCTAACCGGGATCAACGAGGCGGTTTTTAGCAGCCGAGTTTCGGGTTCGCAAGAGGAAATTTCACGGAAAAATGAGAAGCCGAACTCAGCGGATTCCAGCCGCCCTGCGGATCGCCTGGATATCCTGATCGAGCTGTTGGAGGAACCGGGAACGATCCTGCTTGCCTAGCGGAGCAGGGCCGCCGGTGATGAGGCCGGACTCCCGAAGATGCTGGCTCAGCTCGCGTCCGGCCAGCGCCTGCCCGATCGTAGCGTCGGTAAACGGTTTGCCGGTGCTGCCGATCACGCGGGCACCGTTCTTCAAGCAGCGGGAAGCCAGTGGAATATCGGCGGTGATCACGATATCGCCGGCACCGGCATTGGTCGCGATCCAGTCGTCCGCCGCGTCGAACCCGGCTCCCACCACGACCAAGCGGATACGCTCGTGGAGGGGGACTCGGAGCGGGCTGTTGGCGACCAGGGTGACGCTGAGCCCATAACGCTCGGCGACACGGTAAACCTCGTCCTTCACCGGGCAGGCGTCGGCATCGACATAGACATGCAGCACTTAGGAAGTCCTCGTTTTACAAAACTTAACCGGACTCGTTTTATCACAGAGCGTAACGCGGATGACGGGAAGACCGATGAACTGGCGGCGAACGGCCGGAATAGCGGCATTTACAGGCATGGTCCTGGCGGTCTCGACATTACCGGCATCCGCCACTCCGGCTGAAGCACGATCCGTCGCAGTCGCCTCCAACTGCAAGCCCGGCAAGATCGAGCCGCTACGCCAGACCGTAGGCAACAGCCCGGAAACCGTCTTCAAGGTGATGTGCACGGGAGGCAAGTCCAAGGACGTCTTCGTTCTGGTCCAATGCCGCGTGCACCAGTGCGTGTTGCTGCGATGAAGGAGAATGCGGCCAGGCCAGCCAGTCGGCGGATCCGGATAAGGAGCCTCATCGCCGCTACCCTGATCGGCGTCCTGCCCGGCGGCTGCTCGATGCTGGAAGGTCCGGCCACCGCGGCGACGGCTGGCGTTTCCACGGTCCTGCTTATCAACACCGGCAAGACCATCACCGACCACGCGGTGTCCTATGCTCTCGACGAAGATTGCAGCATGGTGAATTACGAGAAGACCAGGCATTACTGCCGCGATTGGCCGGATGTGACGGTGCGTGCCGAGCCGGAACTGTACTGCTACAAGACCCTTGCCCAGGTCGAGTGCCATGCCCGGCCGGAGCCATATGGCAACAAGGAAACTCTGGTAGGAATCCGCCCGGCCTGGCCCACCGTTGCGGCGTCGCCGAAGTAACGCTACGCCATTGCGCCGTCAGTCCCGGTGCTTGCGCGCGTATAAAGCTGCCAAAGCCCGCATAGTCTGCTGATGCTTGGCTCCCGCCTTGGTCGGCGGAACCGGATTGGTCGTGCCGAGTTTCAAGGGAGATGCCGATCTCGGAGCGGGGGCCGCCGGACTGGGCCGGGGAGGCAGAGCACCCTGCCCCATCAGCGACAGCGCCTTGTCCAAGGCTTCCGGCGACAACTCGCGCGGCGGTACAGGCTTCGGCACCGGAACTTTGGGCGCGGACGCCCGGACGATTGCCGGTGACGGGGCCTGTGCTATGGCAGCACTCTTTTCGGCTGCGGGTTTAGTCACCCGCTCGATCGTCCCGGTGACGATGCCTTTCAGGTAAGGCTCCACAAGTCCGCGAAGCAATCGGTCGTCCGCCTGCGCCCAGCCCAGCAGGATATCCTGCGCACGGGCGCGACTGCCCTGGGATGCGACCAGCGCTTCCTTGATTTTCGAGGATGTATAGCTGTCGGACATTGGCGGCCACCGCGACGAAACTGCGGCTACAGTGTTTCGCGTTGAGGTTAATAAACCGTCAGCGACTTCCCTGATGGTCGGCCGATGGGCAGGGTAGTTCCTGCACGAGGCCGAGCACTCTCGCCAAAGGCATGCGTTTGGGATTACAATCGAAATCATGATAGTCGAGATCTACTCGGACCTGATTTGTCCCTGGTGCTATATCGGCAAGCACCGGCTGGAACGTGCCCTGACCGAACGGGCACGCTTGCCGCTGGAGCGCCGCTGGCAGCCCTATGAACTGAACCCCGACATGGCGGTGGGCGGCATCGATCGCTTCGCGTATCTGTCCACCAAGTTCGGCGGAGCCGAGCGGGCGCGTCAGGTCTATAGCGTGATCGAGGAAACGGCCGAGCGTGACGGCCTTCCCATGCGCCTAGACCGCATCAAGCGGACGCCCAATACTCTGGCCGCTCACCGCCTCGTCCGCTTCGCCAGCCGTCTCCAACTCGCCGACCGGATGACCGACCTGCTGTTCGCAGCTTATTTCATCGAAAGCCTGGACATCGGCGACCGCGAGGTGCTGCTTGCCAAAGCGGCGGAAGCCGGACTCGACCCGGATCAGGTGCGCGACCATCTAGCCGGAAACGCAGACGTGGCGGCGATCCGGGCGACGGAGTCGGTCGCCCGTCAGATCGGCATCCAGGCGGTGCCCTGCTTCATCTTCAACCGGCGCTATGCGCTGGCCGGGGCGCAGGAGCCCTCCGCCTTCCTGCCGCTGCTCGATCTGGCGGCCGAGGAGGTCACGCCCCTCCCCCAGCGGGTCATGCGACCAGTTTAGCCAGATCCTGCATCAGCCGGTTGACGCCTTTCACCCGCGTCGCCGTGTCGTCCCAGGTGCGGGTATAGACCAGCTTGTGGTCGGGCCGCAGCTTCATCGTGCCGACCTGTTTGCCGATGAAAATGATCAGCTGGTCGGGCCTTGCGAACGTATTGTTGTGGAACGACAGCACGGCGCCCTTCGGCCCGGCATCGACGCGCTCCACCCCGGCGGCGCGGCAAAGCTGCTTGATCGTCATGACGTCCAGCAGGTTCTCCACTTCGTCCGGCAGCGGTCCAAAACGGTCGATCAGTTCGGCTGCGAAACTATCGATCTCCTGCCGGTCCACCAGTTCCGATATCCGGCGGTAAAGCCCCAGCCGGACGTTCAGATCGGCGATGTAGGCCTCCGGGATCAACACCGGCATCCCGAGGTTGATCGACGGCGTCCACTGATCTTCCGCCTCCGACAGCGTTCCGGCGCCGCTTCGCGCCGTCGCTACCGCTTCCTCCAGCATGTGCTGGTAAAGCTCGACGCCGACTTCCTTGATGTGGCCGGACTGCTCCTCGCCCAGGAGGTTGCCGGCGCCCCGGATGTCCATATCGTGGCTGGCAAGCTGGAAGCCGGCTCCCAGGCTGTCCAGCGTCTCGATCACATGGAGGCGCTGGGTCGCGGTGGCCGACAGCACCGTCTTCGGAGCATAGGTAAGATAGGCGTAGCCCCGGACCTTCGACCGGCCGATCCGGCCGCGCAACTGGTAGAGCTGCGCCAGCCCGAACAGGTCGGAGCGGTGGATGATCATGGTATTGGCGTTGGGCACGTCCAGCCCGGATTCGACGATGTTAGTCGCCAGCAGCACGTTGAACTGGCCGTCGTCGAAGGCGGTCATGACCTCCTCCAACTGGGTCGCGGCCATCTGGCCGTGCGCCATCACGACCTTGATCTCCGGCACCAGTTCCTGAAGCCGCTCGTAGACGCGCGGCAGATCCTCAAGGCGCGGGCAGACGTAATAGGTCTGTCCGCCGCGATAATGCTCGCGCAGGATCGCCTCCCGGATCACCACCGGGTCGTAGGGCAGTACGAATGTCCGCACCGCCAGCCGGTCCACCGGAGGGGTCGCGATCAGGCTCAGCTCGCGGACTCCCGCCAGCGCCATCTGAAGCGTGCGCGGGATCGGGGTCGCGGTCAGGGTCAGCACATGGACATCGGCGCGAAGCTGCTTCAGCCGCTCCTTCTGCTTGACGCCGAAATGCTGCTCCTCGTCCACGATCACCATGCCGAGGTTCTTGAACTGCACCGTCTTGGACAGCAGCGCGTGGGTTCCGATCACGATATCGACCGTTCCGGCTGCGAGACCGTCCTTGGTCAGCTTCTGATCCTTGGCCGTCACCAGCCTGGAGAGCTGCCCGATCCGGACCGGCAGCCCGGCGAACCGCTTCTCGAAGGTGCGGGAGTGCTGACGCGCCAGCAGCGTGGTCGGCACCACGACAGCGACCTGCATCCCGGACAGCGCCGCGATGAAAGCGGCCCGCAACGCCACTTCGGTTTTGCCGAAGCCAACGTCGCCGCAGACCAGCCGGTCCATCGGACGGCCCGACTGCAAGTCCTCCATCACCTCTTCGATGACGCGAAGCTGATCCTCGGTTTCCGGATAGGGGAAGCGCGCCGCGAACTCCGCGTAGATTCCATCCGGAGCCGAAACGGCCTGCCCGCGCCTAAGCTCGCGCTCCGCCGCGATCTTCAGCAGCGCCTCGGCCATGTCCTTCAGGCGCTTCTTGACCCGCGCCTTGCGGCCCTGCCAGCCGACGCCGCCCAGCTTGTCCAGCTGCGCCGTATCGGCGGCCGAGCCGTAGCGCGACAGCAGTTCGATGTTCTCGACCGGCAGGTACAGCTTGTCGCCGCCCTCGTAAATCAGCCGCAGGCAGTCATGCGGAGCGCCGGTCACCGTCAGCGTCTCGAGCCCATCGTAGCGCCCGATGCCGTGGTCGACATGGACCACCAGGTCACCTTCGCTCAGGCTCGACAGTTCGGCGATGAAGTTGGCCGAGCGCTTCCGCTTCTTGGTCGGCCGCGCCAGACGGTCGCCCAGGATGTCTTGCTCGGTGATGACCACGACATCGGGAGCGGCGAAGCCGGTCTCGATGCCCAGGACGATCAACGCCGTCGTCCGCCGGTCCAGCCGCCGGGCACCTTCCCAGCTTTCGCAGATCTCGACCCGCTCGATCCCATGGTCGCGCAGCACTGTCAGCAGCCGGTCGCGCGCACCCTGGCTATAGCCGGCGACGACGCAGCGCCGGTCCTGCTTCTGAAGCTCCTCGATATGCGACTTCAGGGCGTCGAAGACATTGACGTCGGGACGGGCGCGGGCTTCGGCGAAATCGCGGCCCCGCCGCCCTTCGGCATCGACGCCAGCTTGGCCCTCCGCCAGCGCGAACGGGATCAATTGCCCAACCGCGCGGGCGGCCAGCAGATCGTCCCAGGCCGCTTCGTCCAGGAACAGCATGGCCGGAGGCAGCGGCTTGTAGACGGGATTGTTCGCCTTCTTCTCGACCGATTGCAGCGTCTTCCGCGCATGGTAGAAATCGGCGATCTGGGAGAAACGGGCGTCGCGCGACTCTTCCGCCTGCGGGTCCAGCGTCACCGCCGCATCCGGGACGTAGTCCAGGATCGTTTCCATGGTGGAATGAAACAGCGGGAGCCAGTGCTCCATGCCGCCATGCTTGCGTCCGGCGCTGACCGCCTCGTACAGCGGGTCCTCGTCCAGCACGACGCCGAACAGCTCGCGATAGCCGGACCGGAACCGTGCTACCGATTGCTCGTCCAGGAAGACTTCGGACATCGGCTTAAGCGCCACTCCGTCGCGCTTCTCCGTCGTCCGCTGGCTCATCGGGTCGAAGGCCCGGACGCCTTCCAGCTCGTCGCCGAACAGGTCGAGCCGCAACGGCTCCTCGGTCCCCGG
The DNA here is from genome assembly GCF_059503625.1 of Skermanella sp. Taxonomy (NCBI): domain Bacteria; kingdom Pseudomonadati; phylum Pseudomonadota; class Alphaproteobacteria; order Rhodospirillales; family Azospirillaceae; genus Skermanella; species Skermanella sp. Next base: position 1,203 of record NZ_JCACHA010000748.1, on the reverse strand, counting down.
CGGGAACAGGTCGATGATGCCGCCCCGGATCGCGAACTCGCCCGCCTCGCGCACGGTCTGCGCCCGCGTATAGCCGTTATGGGCCAGATAGGCCTGCAACTTGTCCAGGTCGACCCGGTCGCCGATCTTGGCAACGAACGTCGCGTGGCTGAAGGCGCCGCGCGGCGGCACCTTCTGAAGCAGCGCGTTGACCGTCGTCAGGATCAAGCGCGCCCGCCCCTTAGCCGGCTCGATCAGCCGCGTCAGTCCTTCGACCCGCCGGCTGACGATATCGACGTTGGGCGATACGCGGTCATAGGGCAGGCAATCCCAGGCCGGGATCTGGACAAGTTCCACCTCCGGCGCGAAGAACGCGACCGCTTCCGCCAGCCGGGCCATGCGCTGGTCGTCCAGCGCCACGTGCAGCAGCCCGCCGGCCCCCCGCCGCTTGGCGATGTCGGCGAGAATGCGGGCATCCTGCCCTTCCGGCGCACCGGCGATCAGAAGGCGGGACGGGCGGCCGGGGTCGAGGTTTATCTTGATCAAGGCGGGGATATCAGACTGGAAAGAGCGTCAGGCGACGGTCGATTTGAAATTGAACGCGACCAGCAGCCGCATCACGTCGTTGTCGTGCTCCGGCGGAACCGGCTCGCGCGCGGACATCCAGTTATAAAGATCGGGATCGCTCAATTCCAAGAGCCGCTCGTACCGTTCCAACTGGCCCTCGTCGAAATTCGGCAGATGCCGGTCTGCGAAGCGGCCGAGCAGGATGTCCGCCTCGCGGGTTCCGCGATGCCAGCTCCGGAAGGTCAGGCGCTTGCGCCGGACTTCGATGGTCTCGGCGGGCTTTTCAGGAGGAGTCTCGGCGGGCGTCTCGGCGGTCATGGGGGTCACCCTCTAAAGTGCGGCCCCCACGATATAGCCCCCGACAGCGACGCTGTCAGCGAGTTATATTGTCCGCATCATTCCGCCTTGGCCGACTTGTCGTCCCCGGTGATGGCCTTGAAATCCGATTTCCGGATCAGGATATTGGTTCCCTTGGTCCGGTCTACCACCTGGGATATCTGCACGTCCGACGCCGCCGACAGGTAGGCATAGGCGACGGCCCGGTCCATGCCCAGCCTCTCCTCCAGGAAACGAAGCGCTTCGCGGACGGAATCCTGCGTCGCCAGATCCAGGTCGGGGTTCAATCCGACCGGTATCCAGTACTCGTCGGTTTCGGCG
>NZ_JCACHA010000747.1:8169-10492 GCF_059503625.1 Skermanella sp. | reverse complement strand
CTTCCACGAAGACCATGTCGGCGCCGGCCTCGACATAGGCTGCGGCACGGTCGATCGCGGCTTCGAACCCTTCGACCGCGATCGCATCGGTGCGGGCGATCAGCACGAAGTCGGGATCGTGCAGGGCGTCCCGCGCGGCTCTCAGCTTCTGGACCATCTCCGCGACAGGCACCAGCGACTTGTCGTCGTAGTGGCCGCACTTCTTGGGAAACGTCTGATCCTCCAGGTGGAGTGCGGCGATCCCGGCCCGCTCGAAGGCCCGCACCGCACGCCGTGCATTCAGCGCATTGCCATAGCCGGTATCCGCGTCGGCGATGACGGGAAGCTCGGCAACATCCACGATGCTTTCCAGCGGCGACACGATCTCCGTCGAGGACAGCAGCCCGAGGTCCGGTATTCCGGCGCTGCGCGAGATAGCACCACCGCTGGCATAGACCGCCTCGAAGCCCGCCTGGGCGACCAGCCGGGCGGAAAGCCCGTCGGCGATGCCGGGTGCCACGATCGTGAGGCCGTCCTCGAACAGCTTCCTGAGCCGGGTAGTCGCGCGCATGGCGGAGGATGCTCCTGAAGTTGCCGTCACGGGATCAGAACAGGAAGGCGGTGTGCTGGACGACTTCCTCGCCGCCGCGCCAGATCATGCTGACCGCGACATAGGTGATGATCACAAGGCCGATCCATCCGATCCACCTGTGGCGGTGAAGAACATGGGCGATCAGGTTGGCGGCGGTGCCCATCATCGCGACCGAGAGCAGCAGACCGACCGCCAGGATGTAAGGATGCTCCTGGGCGGCGCCGGCGACCGCCAGCACGTTGTCGAGCGACATCGACACGTCGGCGACGACGATCTGCCAGATGGCGGTACTCATCGGCTTCGCTTTTTCAGGAAGGTTGCCGGCTTCCAGCGCTTCGTCGGGAGTGACTTCGTCGGAGGCCTGCTCGCGCAGCTCGTGGAACATCTTCCAGCAGACCCACAGCAGCAGGATGCCGCCCGCCAGCGTCAAGCCGATGACCGCTAGAAGCTGCGTCGTGATGAGCGCAAAGAAGATGCGCAGCATGATCGCGGCGCTGATACCGGCCAAGATCACTTTCCGCCGCTGTTCCATCGGGACGCCGGCGGCGGCCATTCCGACGACGATGGCATTGTCCCCGGCCAGGACGAGATCGATGGCGATGACCTGCCCAAGGGTTACAAGCTGCGCCCAGACGCCCAAGTCTTCCATCGGTCCGATCTTCCCGTCGTCAAAGCCGCCGGTCGAAGCAATACCGATTGGGAAGCATTATAATCAACAGCATTCCGGTAGAAGCGGCGGGGGTGCGGCAGGTTGTACAATCCAGCCGTGGCTTGCTGACATCAGGGGATATGCGGCCGGCAAACCCGAAAGCAAAAGGGAGATACCGGGCATCATCCGGCATCTCCCCTTCGGCGGTCCAGGACCGTACCTAAAACCAATAACTCTCTAAAAAGCCCGTGTCGGCGGCTGGACGTCGGGCGGAGGCTCGACATCCGGTGGAACCTCGGGCGGCGGCTCTACGACCGGCGGCACCTCGGGAGGAGTCGTCGGAGGCGGCTCCGGAGCGGTGCCGGGAGGGCCGGTCATTTCATAACGGGTCATTTCGATCTTCCTGCTGTGTCCAGGTAGTTCTTATCAACCGTCGAGAGCGGGAAAAATCCCGGACCGCCAACAGATCAGCCAAGAGTTCGATGGATTACTTGGCCTTGTCCTGGATGGCTTCGCCGGCGCGCTCGGTGTCGCGGCCCATGCCCTCGAACGTGTTGCAGGCGCCCAGCAGGGTGACGACGGCAAGGGCGCCGGCGGCGATCACCAAGGAACGGGACTTACGCTGCGGCGCGTTGAGCTTGTTCATGTTCGTCTTCTCCAAAGTTGATAACGATTTCGACATAGGAACGCGGAGCGGCGGTTGATGTTCCAACCGGCGCAACAGCGTCATCGTTTATCTGACCGAGTTAACCGACCGGGGAGGGCGAGTGTCGCGTATCGCTCCCGCACGCAAGGAAAGCGCGTATAGCTGCCGCAACCCTGCTATCTCAGTGAGAGCATTGACACTGCGGGCGGCCCACTGTTTCCTTCCCGGCCCTTTACGTAGCTTTGGAACGAAGATCATAACAACAATCGTGCCGGAGGAACGCGGCGTGGATCGGGCCAGGCTGCGCCAACATATCGTCGAACTGCTCAGACTGGCAGCGCCCGTGATCGTCGCGCGCGCCGGTCTGATGGTCATGTCGGCCGTCGATATCCTGATCGTCGCCCGCTACAGCTCGGACGAGCTGGCCTATCTCGGGCTCGGCACCTTGCCGGCCAGC
>NZ_JCACHA010000747.1:0-8159 GCF_059503625.1 Skermanella sp. | reverse complement strand
TGGAGGAATGCGGGCCGATCTGGCGCCGCTCGCTGCCCTATGCCTTTCTGCTCGGCATCCTGACCGCGCTGGCGAGCCTGGCTGGCGAACCGTTCTTCCGCCTGACGGGGCAGGCGCCCGACGTGGCCGAGGGGGGAGCGCGGGTCCTGGCCGTGCTGGGCGCCGGCCTTCCGGCGGCCATGCTCTACACGGCATCCGCCTTCTTCCTGGAGGCGCTTAAGCGGCCCTTGCCGGGAATGGTCGTCATGATCCTTGCGAACCTGCTGAACGTTCCGCTCAATATCATACTGGTCTGGGGCGCCTGGGGCATTCCGGCGATGGGGGCCGAAGGCTCCGCCTGGGCAACGACGATCGTCCGCTGGATGCTGGCGCTGTCGCTGCTGGCCTATGTCTGGTACCTGCGCGACCGCCAGCAACTGCGCATCCGCGAACCTGCCGGCCAATGGTGGCGCGGTGCCGCCCATCAGCGGCGGCTTGGCTATGCGGCAGGCGCCAGTCTGGCGCTGGAAAGCAGCGCCTTTTCCATTCTGGGATTGTTCGCCGGCATGGTCGGACCGCTGGCTTTGGGCGCCTATACGATCTCGCTGAACCTGATCGCCCTGCCGTTCATGACGGCGGTCGGACTGGCCTCCGCCACCGGCGTCAGGGTCGGCGTCGCCTATGGCCGGCGCGACCGTCACGACATCGTCATGGCGGGATGGACCGGACTTGGCGTGACCAGTGCGATCCTGGCGGTCGTCGCCTGCCTGTTCGCCCTGTTTCCCGAGCAGATCGGCGGGCTGTTCACCACAGACCCGCAGTTGCTGGCGGTCACGGTGCCGCTGGTGACTTTCAGCGCCTTCATCCTGATCGCCGACGGCGGGCAGGTGGTGATGGCGAATGCGCTGCGCGGGCAGGCGGACACCTGGGTCCCGACGGCGCTGCACTTCTTCTCGTACTATGGAGTCATGATCCCGCTGGGGGCGGTGCTGGCGCTCAGCGCCGGGCGGGGCGTCGTCGGGCTGTTCGAAGGCATCCTGATCGCCAGTCTGGTATCGATCTCCGTGCTGTCGCTTCGCTTCCACCTGTTGTCGCGGACATAAGGTCCGTGTATGCATTCGCTTCCGGCCACCGCACAGGATCGCTCCCGTGTCAGCGCGGTGCCTATATCGTGCGCAAAGCCAGCGCTCAGGGGGTCTAACCGATTGTTCGCTTCTGCAAAAACTGGTACACCGACACTATATAAGACAGGCGTCCAAATCGTTCGGCCGTGCCCGCGTCTGTTGAACGCAGCTATCGTTTCACCTGAACCCGAGTTCGATTTTTGACCGCCAACCTGACACCACCGCCATCCGACATTTCGCCGGTCACCATCGAAGAGGAGATGCGGCGCAGCTATCTCGATTACGCGATGAGCGTGATCGTCAGCCGCGCGCTCCCCGACGTCCGTGACGGCCTGAAACCGGTACATCGCCGCATCCTTTATGCGATGAAGGAAGGCGGATACGACAGCAACAAGGCCTACAAGAAATCGGCGCGTATCGTCGGCGACGTGATGGGTAAATACCATCCGCACGGCGACAGCGCGATCTACGACGCCATGGTCCGCATGGCGCAGGACTTTTCCATGCGCCTGCCGCTGATCGACGGGCAGGGCAATTTCGGTTCCATGGACGGCGACCCGCCGGCGGCGATGCGCTACACCGAAGCGCGTCTGGCCAAGGCGGCGGAAAGCCTGCTGGACGATATCGACAAGGACACGGTCGATTTCCATCCCAACTACGACGAATCGTCGGTCGAGCCGGACGTCCTGCCGGCCCGGTTCCCCAACCTGCTGGTCAACGGCGCCGGCGGCATCGCCGTCGGCATGGCGACCAACATCCCGCCCCATAACCTGGGCGAGGTGATCGACGCCTGCTGCGCCTATATCGACGACAACGACATCACCATCGAAGAACTGATGGAGCACGTGCCGGGTCCGGACTTCCCGACCGGCGCGCTGGTGATGGGCCGGACCGGCATTCGGCAGGCCTATCATACCGGCCGCGGCTCCGTCATCATGCGCGGCAAGACGGAGATGGAGGAGATCCGCAAGGACCGCTGGGCCATCATCGTCAACGAAGTGCCCTACCAGGTGAACAAGGCCCGCATGATGGAGCGGATCGCCGAGGTGGTTCACGAGAAGATCGTGGAGGGTATTTCCGACCTTCGCGACGAATCGGACCGCGACGGCGTGCGCGTCGTGATCGAGCTGAAGCGCGACGCCGTTCCCGATGTGGTGCTGAACCAGCTCTACCGCTACACGCCGCTCCAGACCTCCTTCGGCGTCAACACCCTGGCGCTGAACAGCGGCCGTCCGGTGACGATGACCCTGAAGGACATCATCGTCGCCTTCATCGCCTTCCGCGAACAGGTCATCACCCGGCGGACCGAATACGAACTGGGCAAGGCGCGCGAGCGCGCCCACAACTTGGTCGGTCTGGCCGTCGCCGTCGCCAACCTGGACGAGATGATCGCGCTGATCCGGCGCGCTCCCGATCCCGGCACCGCGCGCGAGGAAATGCTGGCCCGTGAATGGGTCGCCGGCGACGTGATTCCGCTGATCGAGCTGATCGACGAACCGGGCAGGGGCGTCAGCCCGCAGGGTACCTACCGGCTGTCGGACGCCCAGGCTCGCGCGATTCTGGAACTGCGCCTGCACCGCCTGACCGGACTGGAGCGCGACAAGATCGGCGCCGACCTGCGGGAAGTCACCGACCGCATCGCCTATTACTTGGAAGTGCTGGCGTCCCGCACGCTCCTGCTGGAGATCCTGCGGACCGAACTGCTGGAGATGAAGGAGCGCTTCGGCACTCCGCGCCGCACGACCCTGATGGAGCTGGAGTTCGAATCCGACGTCGAGGATCTGATCCAGCGCGAGGACATGGTCGTCACCGTCAGCCACTCCGGCTACATCAAGCGCGTCCCGGTCTCCACCTACCGCGCGCAGAAGCGCGGCGGCAAGGGCCGGTCCGGCATGAGCATGAAGGCGGAGGATACGGTCAACGACCTGTTCGTCGCCAGCACGCACACGCCGATGCTGTTCTTCTCGTCGCGCGGCATGGTCTACAAGCTGAAGGTCTGGCGCCTGCCGCTCGGCACGCCGCAGGCCCGTGGCAAGGCGCTGATCAACCTGCTGCCGCTGGAAGACGGCGAACGGATCTCCACCGTCATGCCGATGCCGGAGGACGAGACGACATGGGGCGACCTGTGTGTCTTCTTCGCGACCAGCAAGGGCAATGTCCGCCGCAACAAGCTTTCCGACTTCACCAATATCCGCGCCAACGGCCTGATCGCCATGAAGCTGGAGGAGGAGGGCGAGCAGCTTATCGCCGTCCGCACCGGCACCGTCGATCAGGACGTCATGCTGGCGACCCGCAACGGCAAGTGCATCCGCTTCCAGGTCGACGACATCCGCATCTTCAGCGGACGGACCTCGACCGGCGTGCGCGGTATCAGGCTGGCCGATGGCGACGAAGTGATCGGCATGTCGATGCTGCGGCACGTCGATGCCGATGCCGACGAGCGTGCTGCCTATCTCCGTCAGGCCAACACCGAGCGCCGGGCCGCCGGGGAGGAAGCATCGAGCGACGAGGCTCCCGATCCCGATGCGGAGGTCTCTACCAACATCGCCCTGTCGCCTGAGCGCTACGACGAGCTGCGCGGCAAGGAGGAGTTCATCCTGACCGTTTCGGAGCGCGGCTTCGGCAAGCGGACATCCGCTTACGAGTACCGGGTGACCGGCCGGGGCGGGCAGGGTATCTGGAATATCGAGATGAACGAGCGCAACGGGCCGGTCGTCGCGACGTTCCCCGTGACGGACGACCATCAGGTGATGTTGGTAACCGACGGCGGGCAGATGATCCGCATGCCGATCCACGACGTCCGGATCGCCGGCCGCAAGACCCAGGGCGTCACCCTGTTCCGGGTGGCCCAGGGCGAGCGGGTGGTTTCGGTCGCCTGGTTGACCGAAGAAGCCGAAGCCGATACCGGACTGCCGGAGAGTGGTGCGTCCGACAACGGCGCCGCCGAGTCCGGCGATGGCGCAGCGGTGTGAAGACAGGCCTGACGTGAGGGTGGGAGGCGAGAGATGAGCCAGCGAATCGGTGTCTATCCGGGAACCTTCGACCCGGTGACCAACGGCCACATGGATATCATCCAGCGCGCGACCCGCGTGCTGGACCACCTGATCGTCGGTGTCGCCCGAAACGCCGGCAAGGGACCGTTGTTCTCGACCGAGGAGCGGGTCCAGATGGTCGAGGAGGACGTGGCCGCCCTCAAGCCGAACGGCACCAAGATCGAGATACGTCCTTTCGACAGTCTGCTGATGCACTTCGCGGTCGATATGAACGCATCCATCATCATCCGGGGCCTTCGGGCAGTGTCGGACTTCGAGTACGAGTTCCAGATGGCGGGCATGAACGCCCGCCTGAACCCGAAGGTCGAGACCGTTTTCCTGATGGCCTCCGACCGCCACCAGTTCATCTCCTCCCGCTTCGTGAAGGAGATCGGGCGGCTTGGCGGCGACATCACCAGCTTCGTTTCCCCCCGCGTGGCCGCCCGCCTCGCGACGCGGTTCGAGCAGGACAGCCACGACACGACCAAGCGCATCCAGACCCTGAAGGTTTAGAGCCTTGAAGACGCGGGCTGATCAGGAAATCGCGGTTGACCCGGAGTGATCCGGCCCCTATGTTCCCCCCGACCCTGAGAGCGCGTAGCTCAGCTGGTAGAGCAACTGACTTTTAATCAGTAGGTCCTGGGTTCGAGCCCCAGCGCGCTCACCAAAAAGGCCATGGAAATCAACCGTTTCCATGGCCTTCTTCATTTCGGTGGACGGGTAGCGTCGAAGCCACCATTGAAGCCATGGTTGCTGCCGGCCTTGGTCCTTGAGGTTAAGCAATCCCCAACCCGCCGTCGATGGCGACCACTTGGCCGGTCACCCGTCGGAGGGGGGCCGGATCGGCGAGGGAGACGATCTACCGCGCCACGTCATCCGGATTTTATCTGGGGTACGATCCGCCGTGGCCTCGGCGACAGGAAACTTCCCAGAAATGAAAGAGTGCGTGCGCACGCTGCCGGAAGGTGGCGGCACTCCACAGCCCGACACGGCGGACCCCATTCGCGGACAAAAGCAGGCTGTTGAAAGCAACGATGCTGATTATCGAAATCAGCACGGCATGGTTCCCGTCCTTCGTCTTTTCTTGCCGCGGCGGTCATAAGCGGGTCTGTGCCCGATCATGTCGAACGTGGCATTGGCGCCTTGCATGTCATCGCCGGCTTTTGGAGTTCAGCGGAACAGCACTTCTCTCAACGTCCTGCCTGTCATCCAGGCCAGGATCAAAATCGGCGTCGGCAGGATGACTGCTGAGGCAACGATGAAGAAGAGGGTTTCACGGATGATCTTGTTCATGCAGCAGACTAGATCTGCACTGATGGAGATTACATGAACCGGATCACACTCCCGGTCGAATGTCCTTGGCGACAGTCCCAAGGAAAGCTTGTTCGGAAGTTTACCAGAAGCGGCTGCCGGGCACACCCTTGAACGGCCCGGCCACGTCGGACGTGATCCAGCCGCCGTAGAAGTCACCTGGCTGCGGCGTGACGCGTTCGCCATCCACGAAGCATTCGTCGACGGCCCCGGCATAGAAGGCGACGTAGTCCCGCAGTATCTCGAATTTCGGGCCGGGGGCGGGATAGCTCCAGGCGGCATCCCGCAGCCTCACGCCGCCGACCGCAAGGTCGAAATAGACGGCGTCGCCCTTCCACTCGCAGAATGATCGTCGAGCTGAGGGCTGGAGCAGGCCGGGGAGGATGTCGGAGGGCGGGATGTAATAGCTGGGCGGATGACTAGTCTCGATCGTCCGGACGCTTGCCGAAGTATCGGCGATCGTGACGCCGCGGTGCAGTATCCTGATATGCCGCGAACACGGCTCCGCGATTGCCGGGCGCGGATAAGACCAGACGCTTTCCTGGCCGGGGCCGGGCGGATCGGGATGGACGATCGGTACAGTCATGCGGATAACATGGGAGCCTTGCCCCTTTTGTCCAATAACTTGGCAGTCCGTCAGTCCTCGTGACGGATACCAGCGGGACGGGACGCCTGCTCGGCGAGTTGGGGGCTCAGGACATTTGAGCTAGCGTCGCGGCAGTGCGTTCAGCCGATCCGGCCGCGCTGATGCCCTCATCGAGCCGTTCCCGAGGTGCGGACACCTGGGCGAGATGGTATAGCTACGTCACCATGAAGAATCCTCCAGCGACCATCCAGATCGATGAAGCCGGCCCTCAGAATTTCACCCTGGCAGTGACGTTCGACGGGCAGCGGTTCGACTGCGGCAACTACATCAGCCGTGCGGCTGCGATGCAGGCGGGACGGCTGTTCGTCCAGCGCAAGGAAGGCGAAGCCGTCGGCCAGCGTGGGCGGACCCGGAAGAAGCCGGGCAAGGGCTGAGGCGGCACAAGCTCCGATCCGGTGGGACTCCGTCCCATCATATCCGCATCATGTCGCATCCGGTCATAGGAATGACGGTTCCGGTCAAGTGGACTTCCGCCGTTGCAGCAAACTGATCGTCAGAACGGGGGCTCGAACCCGGTCCGGATACTCAGCAAAGTTCAGCAGCGGGATCAGCCATGGCCAATTCCACCGAGATCAACCGCCGCGTCATCATAACCTGCGCGGTCACGGGCGCCGGCGATACCGTGGGCAAGCATCCGGCGATCCCGGTCACTCCGAAGCAGATCGCCGAAGCGGCACTGGAAGCGGCATCGGCCGGCGCCGCCGTCGCCCATATCCATGTCCGCGATCCTGAAACCGGAAAAGCCAGCCGTGACGTCGCGCTTTACCGCGAAGTGATGGACCGCATCCGGGCGAGCGGGAGCGACGTCATCGTCAACCTGACCGCCGGGATGGGCGGCGACCTGTTCGTCGGCCCGGACCATGAGCCGGCCCGCTTCGGCTCCGATACCGACCTCGTCGGAGCCGAAGCCCGTGCCGCCCATGTGGCCGAACTGCTGCCCGAGATCTGCACGCTGGATTGCGGTTCGCTGAACTTCGGCGACGGGTCGCTGGTCTATGTCTCGACGCCCGACATCCTGCGCCGGCAGGCGGCGATCATTCAGCGCCTCGGGGTCAAGCCGGAACTTGAGATCTTCGATACCGGCAACCTGTGGTTCGCCAAGCGGATGATCGAGGAAGGCTTGCTGGACGCACCACCCCTGTTCCAGTTCTGCCTCGGCATCCCCTGGGGCATGCCGCCGGAGCCGCGCATGATGCTGGCGCTCCGCGACATGCTGCCGGCGAACAGCGTGTGGGCGGGTTTCGGAATCGGCAGGATGCAGATGCCGATGGTCGCACAGGCGGTGCTGCTCGGCGGGAACGTCCGCGTCGGGCTCGAGGACAACCTGTATCTGGACCGCGGGGTTCCAGCCAGCAACGGCGGTCTGGTCGAACACGCCGTCACGATCGTCGAGGCGCTCGGCTCCGGCGTGGTCGGCCCGGGGGAAGCCCGGGAGATCCTGGGGCTCAAGGCTCCCGGTCGCTGATCCCGCCGTCACCCGCGTCATCAACCCTCGCCTTGGGGAAAATTCAGCAAATGTCCAATTCTTCAACGATCCGCACCTTGGGCCTGATCGGCGGCGGCGTGATCGGCAGCGGCTGGGCCGCGCGCGCCCTTGCCCACGGCCTGGACGTCGTCGCTTACGATCCCGCCCCTGACGGTGAGCGGGCGTTGCGGGCCGCGGTCGACAATGCCTGGCCGGCGCTCGAACGGATGGGGCTCGGTCCCGGAGCGGACCGGGGACGCCTCCGCTTCGCGGGGTCGGTCGCCGAGATCGCGGCGGCTGCCGACTTCATCCAGGAGAACGCGCCCGAGCGCGAGGACCTGAAACGCCGCTTGCTGGCGGAAATCGACGCCGGCTGCGGTGGCGAAGTCGTGATCGCCTCAAGTTCCTCCGGGTTGCTTCCGTCGCGGATCCAGGCGGACTGCCGCCATCCGGAGCGGGTGGTCATCGGGCATCCCTTCAACCCGGTCTATCTGCTCCCCCTGGTCGAGATCGTCCCCGGAGAGCGCACGGCGGCCGACACGGTGGAGCGAGCTGCCACCTTCTACCGCTCGATCGGGATGCGCCCGCTGAGGATGCGGAAG
>NZ_JCACHA010000746.1:0-10503 GCF_059503625.1 Skermanella sp. | reverse complement strand
CCACCGTCGAGATCGGCCCCGTCACGGCGGGAGCCGTTATGACGTCGACCGGCTTGGCCGTCCGGTCGGGAGCCGCCGCCTGAGGTCCGCCGTTGCCCCGCATCGATGGCGCGCCGTACCAGACGCCCCCTGCGGCGGCGGCAATACCGACGATCGTCACGATTTGCCAGATCAGCCGCATGGTGCTTGCCAACGCGCCGGCTTTGATCCGGCGCCTCCGTCGTAAGGCCTCGTTTTGAACCGGAAATTTCCGGCGAATCGGAATGCGGGAACGTTCACGAAAGCGGCCTGTTTTTGCCACCGGTCACGCCTGACCTATCCATTCGAACAATAGCAGACTCAGCATTACCCATGGATCGGAATTTTGACCGGTTGCAACCGGGGCGCAGAATCGTCGCCGGTGCGCCCGAAGGCTACGATGCGGTGCTGCTTGCCCGCTTTGCGGAAAAGGCCGGATGCCCCGGCCTGCTGCACATCGCCCGCGACCATCGGCGGCTCGTCCGCGTCAGACGCGCCCTGGCTTTCTTCGCGCCGGAGCTAGAGGCGATACCGCTCGTCAGCTGGGATTGTACACCCTATGACAGGCGCTCGCCGTCCGCCGCGCTCTCGGCCCTGCGTGTCGATACCCTGCTGAAACTGGGGCGGCCGGCGGCGAGGCCCAGGGTGGTCCTGACCACTACCCAAGCCTTCCTTCGCCGGCTGCCGCCGCAGGGACTGCTGGAGACATCGGCCTTCAAGGCCGCCATCGGCGACGATATCGAAGAAGCGCTGCGCCATTTCCTGCTGCGCAACGGCTACTCGCCGGCCGACTCGATCGGTGCGCCGGGGGACTTTATCTGGGACGACGATCGGATTGACGTCTTCGTTCCCGGGGGGACCGGGAAACTGCGGATCGACCTGCTCAACGGCGCCCTCAACGCGGTCCGGCGGGGTGACGACGAAGAGGAACTGGATCGGCTGGAATTGCCGCCCATGTCGGAAGTCGTGCTGAACGACCGCAGCATGCAGCAATTTCAGACCAACTATCAGGAGCAGTTCGGCAAGGTCGAGGGGCACGACCCCTTGTTCGAAGCGGTCGCGCAGGGCAGGCGCATGACCGGCATGGAGCACTGGCTGCCGCTGTTCTACGGACGCACCGAAACCCTGTGCGAGTACTTGCCCGGCTGCCCGGTCACCCTTGATGACGGAGCCGAGGTCGAGCGCGACGATTATCTCGATCAGATCGCCGACGCCTTCCAAACGCGGAGCGCGATGGGAAGCATCGAGGAAAAGGCGAAGCTTCCGGTTTTTCGTCCGCTGCCGCCCGAGCAGGTCTTCATCGACGCGGCGGCCTGGAACGCATGCCTCGAGCCTCGCTCCGTAACCGAGTTTCGGGCAGCGCCCCCGGAAACTGAGCCCGATACCGGCATGGTTGACGGCCGTGCCCGCCCCGGGCCGCGCTTCCACGGGGCCGACGGCGCCGAGGCGTTGAAGGCTCATCTGGACAGCCTGCGCGGCGCCGGAACGCGCGTCCTGTTTGCGGTCGAGCGCGATGCCATGCATCCGCCGATGAAACGCCGGCTCGGCGATCCCGACCTGCGGTCCGCCGGCACCTGGGCGGAAGCCGAGACCGCCGACGATAGCTGGGCGGTCGCGACCCTGCCGGTGGAGGCCGGCTTCGAAGCTCCCGGCTTCCATGTCATTGCCCGTGCCGACATCGTGAAGCCGGACAGCGGTAAACGGCGCCGTGTGGCGGCCGAGGCAGCCGGCGACTTGCCGGAAATCGCCGCCATCGCCCTTGGCGATCTGGTCGTCCATGCCGAGCATGGGGTTGCCTTATGTGAAGGGCTGGAAGCGGTCGATGCCGCCGGGGCGCCCCACGACTGCGTCCGGCTGATCTACCAGAAGGGCGACCGGCTGTTCGTCCCGGTCGAGAACATGGACCTCCTGTGGCGCTTCGGAACCCCCGGCGAAACGGTCCAGCTCGACAAGCTAGGCGGCACCGCATGGCCGAACAGACTGGAGCGTGTCCGTGAAGCGATGCGCGAAGCCGCCGGCGAGCTTATTTCCACGGCCGCCCGGCGCGAGATGGCCGAGGTCGAGCCGATCGTGCCGCCGCGAGCATCCTACCGGCGGTTCAGCGCCCGGTTCCCCTATACCGAGACGGACGACCAGCAATCGGCGATCGACGATGTGCTGGCCGACCTCGCGTCGGGCAAGCTGATGGACCGGCTGGTGGTCGGCGACGTCGGGTTCGGCAAGACCGAGGTCGCCCTCCGCGCCGCCTTTGCCGTCGCATCGTCGGGTCGTCAGGTGGCCGTCGTCGCTCCCACGACACCCCTCGCCCGGCAGCATGCCGAAGAGTTCCGCGGGCGTTTCGCCGGCTTCGGCTATGAGGTTGTCGAATTGTCGCGCCTCGCGGGCGCGGCGGGAGCGAAAGAGGCCCGGAAGCGGATCGCCGGCGGCCAAGCCCGCATCGTTATCGGCACTCAAGCCCTCCTCAGCCGGTCCGTGACTTTCAAGGACCTGGGCCTCCTGGTGCTGGACGAGGAACAGCGCATGGGCGTCAAGCAGAAGGAGCGCCTGAAGGAGATCGCGGACGGCGTTCATGTCCTGACCATGACCGCGACGCCGATCCCCCGTACACTTCAGCTGGCCTTGGCCGGCTTGCGCGACCTTAGCCTTATCGGCACTGCGCCGGTCGAAAGGCAGCCTGTCCGGACCCGTGTACTGACTTACGAGGGCGACGCCATCGTTCAGGCCCTGCGGCGGGAACGTGAGCGTGGAGGGCAGAGCTTCTATGTCTGCCCCCGGCTGGCCGACCTCGATCTCGTTGCGGAACGGCTTGACGCGCTGGCGCCCGATCTGCGGTTCATCCGTGCCCATGGCAAGATGCCCGCGGACGACTTGGACGACGCGATCACCGCTTTCACGCGCGGCGGCGGCGACGTCCTTCTGGCGACCAACATCATCGAAGCCGGCCTGAACATACCCAATGCCAATACGCTGGTCGTTCACCGCGCCGATATGTTCGGGCTGTCGCAGCTTCACCAACTGCGCGGACGTGTCGGACGCGCCGATTCGCGCGCCTACGCCCTGCTCACGGTCGAACCGGGGCATGAACTGTCCGACACCGCCCGGCGCCGCCTGGATGCGATGGCCGCCCTGACCGGTCCGGGCTCCGGGTTCAACGTCGCCAGCCAGGATATGGACATCCGCGGCAGCGGCAACCTGCTGGGGGAGGAGCAGTCCGGTTCCTTGCGCGCAGTCGGCGCCGATCTGTTCCAGGACATGCTGCGTCAGGCGATAGAGGCGATCAGGGCCGGCCGCGAACCGGAGGAGCCGTGGACGCCGCGCATCACGCTCGGCATTCCGGTGCTGATCGACGACCGGTACGTACCGGATCTGGACGAGCGCATGGCGCTCTACCGTTCCATCGCCGTGATCGACACGAAGGACGCGGCAAAAGCCTTCGCCGCCCGGCTTGCTGAACGGCACGGTCCTGTTCCGCCCGAGGTCATGACCCTGCTGGGGCTGGGCGAACTGAAGCGGCTGTGCCGGGAAGCCGGGGTCGAGCAGATCGACGTCGGGCCGCGCGGTGCCCTGATCTCATTCCGCCACGAACCCAAGGGAGTCGAAGCGTTTCTGAAGCGGCAGGCGAAGGCTCGCCGGCGGGACGACGGCCGTCTCGCCGTCTCTCTTGAGGAAGGATCGTCCGACGACAGGGTAGAGGTTGCGCGGACCATCCTGATGGGGCTTCTGAGCGGCGCGGAGCAGCCGGTACCTGCCTGAGCCGCCGACCGGGCAGGGACGGTCAGGAAATATCGATGACCGTGACGTCCACCGTGAAACTGCGTCCGTCGCGAAGGACCGTCAGCGTGACGCTGTGCCCGATCCCGGCCCGGTCCAGCTCCGTCGCCAGATCCGCCAGTGAACTGACCGGCTTCCCCTCCGCATGGGTGATGACGTCGCCGACGCGCTGCGCCGACCTGCCGAAGCCGCGCAGACCGGCGCGGTCCGCGGCGGAGCCCGGTACGACTTCAGCGATGACGACGCCGCTGACGCCGAGCTGGGCGGCGATCTCCTCCGGCGCCACCCGGATGCCGATTCCGGGCGTCGGGACCTTGCCTTCGCGGATCAGGGCGGGGACGATCCTGTTGACTGTGCTGACCGGCACCGCAAATCCGATCCCCGCCGAACTGCCGGAACCGGACAGTATGGCGGTGTTGACCCCGATCAGCCGGCCGGCGCTGTCGAGCAGGGGACCGCCTGAATTGCCCGGATTGATCGCTGCGTCCGTTTGGATGACGCCCACGATCTCGCGGCCTCCTCCCGTCGGCAGCCGCCGCTCCAGGGCGCTGATGACGCCGGTGCTCAGGCTGCGGGTCAGCCCGAACGGGTTTCCGATCGCGAATACCGATTGACCGACCTTCAGGTCGGTCGAGCTGCCGATCGGGATGGCGCGCAAGGCCGCCCGCGTCTCGCTGAGGCGGAGCACCGCCAGATCGCTGTTCGGAGCCATGCCGATGACGGTTGCCGGTATGGCCTCGCCATTGTCCAGACGCACGGCGACGCGGGTGGCGCCTTCGACCACGTGATGATTGGTCACGACATGTCCCGCGGCATCCCAGATGAAGCCGGAACCGGCTCCCCGCGTTCCCCGCCCGCCCAGTTCTCCCGGTGCTTCCGCGCGGTCGGTAAAGATGTAGACGACCGACGGGGCCGTCGCGTCGAACAGGCTGATGGTCGATTGCTCGGTTTCCGACAAGGACCCGCGCGGCGTCACGGCTCTCGGTTCGTCGGCGGTCAGCAGGACGCCGCGGACGAAGCGGTCGCCGAACCAGATCGTCGCGACCAGCAACGCCCAGACCAGCATGTATCGCCAGAACCGCTGCCCACCCATCTCTTTGCTCCCGCCGCGGACTTGCTTGTTTAGTGAGGCGAGCCCTGTTGCGGGTCAAGCGCAAAGGTACAATATCTTTTGATCGGTACGACCGAACGTCAATCGGTGAGACGGCGGTGTTATAATGGAGCAACTTTCCCTTCGGGGCCGGTGCCGATCATGACAGATCCATATGAGATTCTAGGACTTTCCAAAACAGCCTCAGACGACGACATCCGCAAGGCTTACCGTAAGCTGGCAAAGAAATACCATCCGGACCTCAATCCGGGGAAGGCGGACGCCGAGACGCGCTTCAAGGAGATTTCCGCCGCCAATGCGCTGCTCTCCGATCCCGAAAAGCGTGCCCGGTTCGACCGGGGTGAGATCGACGCGTCGGGCACCGAAACGCCGCGGAATTTCTACCGTGGCTTCGCCGATGCCGGGGGTGCCCGGCGCTACGGCGGCGAGGAGCACTTCGTCGACAACGAAGATCTGGAAGGCTTCTTTTCCGATCTGTTCGGCCATCGTGGCTCCGCTGCGGGCCAAGCGGCCGGCGGTTTCCGGATGCGTGGCGGAAATGTGACCTACTCCTTGCGCGTCCCGTTCCTGGATGCCGTCAAGGGTGCCCGCAAGCGCCTCAATCTTCCCGATGGACGGACGCTGGATGTCGATATACCGGCGGGCATCGCCAGCGGCCAGACCATCCGCCTGAAAGGGCAGGGCGGTCCCGGGATGGGCGGCGGTCCGGCCGGCGACGCCTTGATCGAGATCGAGGTCGAGCCTCATGCACTGTTCCGCCGTGACGGAAACGATATCAGGATCGACCTGCCGGTGACGCTTGCCGAAGCTCTGCTGGGCGGCAAGGTACGGGTGCCGACCGTCGACGGCCCCGTCGTCATGACCGTGCCGAAGGGAGCGAACAGCGGTACCGTGCTGCGGCTGAAAGGCAAGGGCGTGCCGGCGGCCAAGGGGGGCCCCAGGGGAGACCAGTACGTCACCGTGCGCCCGGTCCTGCCGACCTCTCCCGATGCCGAGTTCGAGGAGTTCATCCGCCGCTGGTATGAGAACCATCCGCAAGACCCCCGGATCGATCCGGGCAATGAGACGGAGTGATGACGATGATGGCGCTAGAGCAGGTGCTTGCCACCGTCGGACGGCTTGACCGCCGTGAGCTGACCGTATGGATCGAGCGCCGCTGGGTCCGGCCGCGTCACGAAGCGGGCGGGTACCTGTTCACGGACCTTGATGTCGCCCGAGTCACGCTGATCTGCGACATGCGCCATGACATGGCGATCGACGACGAGGCGATGCCGGTGATCCTGGGGCTCCTGGATCAGGTCTACGGTATGCGGGCGCGGCTCCGCCATCTGGTCGACGCCGTCGCGGCGCAGCCGGAGGAGGTGCGGCTTGCCATTGCGGCGGAACTTGGCCGCAGGATCAGGCAGGACGATGAAGATCGTGGTTAAGTCAAGCCGCCATAGCCTCGAGGCGCGGGTTCTGCTATGACGCGGACATGAGCGAAGACAAGAAAGAAGATCCGATCACCCAGCGTATCCTGGCGATGATCGAAGACGGCGGGTCCTTCACCCCTCAAGAGGTGGCGCAGGCCTTCTATAAGGACGTCAAGTCACCCGGCATGCCGCCGGACGGCTGGCACAAATACATGACGGCGGTGCGCCAGCAGGCGATCCATCTGGCTCGGGCCGGCCGCCTCCAGATCACCCGCAAGGGGGAGCCGGTCGACCCGAACAATTTCAAGGGGGTCGTCCGCCTGCGCAAGGTGCCGCCGGAAGCCGGCTGACACCTTGGGTTCAGGGCGGCTTGGGATCAGTTCGTTGCCGTTGCCTTCACGGTATCCGCCACCAGCGCCGCGGCATCTGCCCGGCGCTTCTTCCACCGGTTGACCAGCACGGCGCCGACCGTAAACAGCACCAGCACGCCGAGCAGGACGAGCGACAGGGTGCCCGCCGCTTCGCCGACCACGTGCTGAAGCGCCATTCCCGCCAGATACCCGGCCCCGGCGAAGCAGACCGCCCAGATGCCGGCGGCGATGAAGTTGAGGAAAGCGAAGCGCCGCCAGGAGAGTGTGCTCATCCCCATGGCGAAGGAGCTGAAGTTCCTGATGCCGTAAATGAAGCGAAAGCTGAGGATGAAGGCGGTGCTGTACTTCTCAAGCAGGACCAGGGCTTTGTCCACACCGGGCTGCCAGCGCGGATAACGCCTGAGCATTCGGGCGCCGGCATGACGGCCGAGCGCAAAATACAACTGGTCTCCCAGGAAGCTCCCGGCCCACGCGCAGGCGACCAGCGTAACCAAGTCCACCATGCCTTCCCGAGCGGCGATGCCGGAGAAAATGACGATCGTTTCGCCTTCGAGGAAAGTCCAGGCAGCGACGATCCCATAGAAGAAATCGCCATACCGGTTGATCAGGTCAATGATTTCCATATCGTTCCAACGAGGGTGCTTCCGGCACGGTCTTGAAGCTGAACCTTGATAAGGGGCGGCTCGACCGCAGTGTTTCCGCCATCCCGGTTCACAAGCATAGCCATTTCCACCGAAGCCCGACAGCCATAATCGAGAGATTGCCGGCATCAGGCGCAGCCTTCAGGATGTTCGGCCAGGATGTCCGGCTGCTGTACGCGCCGATTGAGGCTGGAATATGGTCATAGCCCTTGGAAGATTAGGGGGCAGAGGGTAGGGCCGGAGAAGCGGATGTCGCCCGCCGTAGAATTAACACGTAATTAGTATGTTGACCGGATATTCGCGTGGTGGCATCTGGGATGAATGTCTCGGCGCCTCTCAAGGCGGTAGGAATGACGTAAAGAAAAAGCGTGTCGCGGATTTCGCGCCGGGACGCAAGGCAAAGGCATCGTCAGGGTTTTCTTCCATGAAATTCGATCGGCGCGCCGTCATTTCCGGCGATACCGGGGATGCATGCAGCAGCGGTCTGAATGGCCGGCTTTTCTTCGACATACTGTCGGCGATGGTACTGGCCGCCGTGCTGGTCCTGGTGTGCATCACCTTCCAGGACTACGGCATCAGTTGGGATGAGGAAATTCAGAACACTTACGGCAAGAAGATCCTCTCCTACTATCTCAGCGGTTTCGAAGATCAGTCCGTCTTCAAGCACTTCAACCTGTATCTTTACGGCGGTTCGTTCGATCTGCTCGCCGCCATCGTCAACACGGTTTCGCCTTTCGGCGAGTACGAGACCCGGCACCTGCTCGGGGGACTGACCGGGACCCTTGGACTGGCCGGCGTCTGGCGGCTCGGGCGCCTGTTCGGCGGTCCGCGTGTCGGTTTTCTTGCCCTGATGCTGATGACGGTGACTCCCGTCTACTATGGGCATATGTTCATCAATCCCAAGGACATCCCGTTTGCCTGCGGCATGGTCTGGTCGCTCTACCTGATGTGCCGCATGATGGAGTCCTTGCCGCGGGTGCCGCTGACGTCCGTGCTGCTCCTGGGTGCCGTTCTCGGACTTACGCTCGGGACCCGCATCATCGGCGTCCTGGCCGGCTTCTATCTCTCGTTGGCGCTGATGCTTTATCTGGTGCTCGAAGGCCGTTCCGGTGCCGGACCGCGCGAGGTGGCTTCCAAGGCCGCCGGTATCGCGATGTCCTTCCTGCCCATGCTGCCGGTGCTTTACCTGACGATGGCGTCGGTTTGGCCGTGGTCATGGCAGGAACCGCTCAATCCCGTCCGCGCCGCGACCGTCTTCGCCAACTTCCCGTGGCCGGGATCGGTGCTGGTCAACGGCACCATGATCAAGGCGACGGAGCTGCCGGCCTATTATCTGCCGCTGTTCATGGTTACCCAGCTGCCGGAGCTTGTGCTGGGCGGACTCATGGCTGCCTTCATTATAGGAGGCTTCAGGGTGACGAAAGTTTGGACGACAGGGGAGGGTATAGGTGAGCTTCTTGCCGAAGTGCCAAGGCCGGTGGTCCTACGATACTTCCTGCTGATCCTGTCGGCCCTGTTCCCACTGATCTACTTCATGGCTGCCCGGCCGTTGGCGCTCAACGGCATGCGGCACTTCCTGTTCATGCTGCTTCCCTTTACTGTTCTGGCCGCACTTGCGCTCGACCGCGTCTGGACCTGGGGGGCCGAGCGGTGGCCCGCGAGGCAGTGGGCGGTAGCGATGCCGTTGGCCGCGACCATCATTTTCCAGACTTGGTCGATGGTTCGCCTGCACCCTGAAGAATACATTTTCTACAACCAGCTTGTCGGCGGAGTAGCCGGTGCCGAAGGCCGGTTCGAACTGGACTACTGGGGCACGTCGATCGCGGAGGCGACGGAGATCATGGAGGCCAAGCTGAAGGCGGAGAACGGCGGCAGGCTGGGGGGCCGCTACAAGGTCTTCGTCTGCGCCAACCCGACATCGGCCCTCTATTTCCTGCCGCCCAATTTCGTGTTGACGGAGGATAGGCGAGAGGCGGATTTCTTCGTGGCGCTGACCCTGTCCGGATGCGACAAGACCTCGGATGGCAAGATCATGGCCGAGGTCAGCCGCTTCGGCGCCAGGCTCGCGGTAGTCAAGGACCGGCGTGATTTTGTCGGAAGGCCGCTTGCCAGGGTTGCCAAGCCGCTTAACTGATACGAAACTGTCCAGGACACGAGAAGCCAGGACAAACTGCGGGGAGGTTGTTCGGAACCGTGACTTCGTGGATCGACTTCTGGGACCGCCCCAACGCAGTTTATGTCAACCAGCGCAACCTCGATGCCCATTTCGAGTGTCTGACGCGGGACATCGAGCGCTTCGTCCCGATCGGCGGTAAGAAGGTCGTTCTCGATTTTGGCTGCGGCGAGGCGCTGGGGGCAGAGCGCTTGGCGAAGGGATGCTCTACCCTGTACCTCTACGATGCCGCGCCGGCAGTCCGTAGACGGTTACGGAAGCGCCTCGCGCATAACGGAAACATCATCGTTCTGGACGATCAGGAACTGCGGCAGCTCGATACCGGCATTATCGATCTTATTCTGGTCGTGTCGGTCATTCAGTACCTGCGAAAGGATGAACTGGTTTCGCTGCTGAGATCCTGGCACCGACTGCTGAAGCCGTCCGGCGAGTTGATCGTGGCTGACGTAATCGAGCCTGGGACACCGATAATTCTGGACGCTGCAAGTCAGTTGAGGTTTGCCTGGAGCAACAGCTTCCTCGTGCCGGCTCTTGCGGGAATCATCCGCATGTTCTTCTCGGATTATCGGGAACTCCGCCGTAAAGCCGGATTTGCCATGTATCAGGCCAACGAAATGCTGGAGCTGTTGCGCGGGGCTGGGTTCGATGGGGCAGGGCTTCCGCGTAATCTGGGGCCGGGGCAGCATCGGCGCGCCTACCGGGGACGAAAACTACCTGTCCCTCTGGTTTGACGCTGTCTGGAAGAAGTCCTGACTCAACTCCTCGCTTTTCCTTGCGCGAAAGTCCAGCGCCGGTTGCCGAGATAGCTCCAGGCCATGACAGCGACGGTCGCCGTGATCTGAGCCGGCAGGTAGTGGATGCCGGCACCTTCGGCGAGCAGCGCCATGATGACGCTGTTGAGCAGGAGGCCCAGAACGGCGACGGCCATGAACTTCGCGGCCGTCGGCACATGGTCCTTGTCGCTCCGGAACACGAATCGATAGTTCAGTACGTAGCTGATCGCGGC